>NZ_LMME01000035.1:0-201636 GCF_001422125.1 Methylobacterium sp. Leaf85
AACCGATCTATTCCCAAGGGAGAAGCCCGCCATGGCCGCCATACCGTCAATGCCAAAATCGCAAAGCTGATCGATTTTCGCGACAAACACATGACGCCACAACATAACTCGTTGCCGGCAAACAAGGATTCCCGCTTCGTGAACCCCGCACCCGCTCGCCGCTTCGAGATAAACCGCGGGCAAAAGCCCGTCCGACGTAGAGCGGCGCAACACCGGGGTGGCTCGGCCAATACAATCCCGATGACGCAACGGAGGCCGAAGGCGCGAACGACACGCGCCCTCGGCAGACATCACTGGTCTCAGGCGGCGTCAGGCATACGGTCAAGAAGTTTGTCGAGGGTGAGCGGGTAATCGCGCACCCGTATGCCGGTGGCGTTGTAGACCGCGTTGGCCACCGCCGCGCTGACGCCGCAGATACCGAGTTCCCCAACGCCCTTGGCCTTCATCGGCGAGGAGATCGGGTCGGTCTCGTCGAGGAAGATTACCTCCTGATGCGGGATGTCGGCATGGACCGGGACTTCGTATCCGGCAAGGTCGTGATTGACGAAGAAACCGCGCCTTGTGTCGACAGCCAACTCCTCCATCAGCGCGGCACCTACCCCCATGGTCATGCCTCCGATGACCTGGCTGCGGGCAGACTTTGGATTAAGGATGCGTCCGGCCGCACAGACCGCCAGCATCCGCCTCACCCTGATCTCCGCCGTGCTCACATCGACGCCGACCTCGACGAAATGCGCCCCAAAGGTCGATTGCTGGTACGTCTTCGAGAGATCGCCGCCGAACTCGATCGTGTCCTCGGCGACGATGTCGCCCGCCTTCGCGGCCTCGGCGAGCGGAACGGAGCGGTTGCCCGAGCGGACACGCCCATCCTCGAACACGGCATCGTCCGAGTTGAACCCGAGCGATCTCGCCACCGCCTCACGGAGCTTGACGCAAGCGGCGTAGACCCCCGACGTCGAGGAGTTCGCGCCGAACTGGCCACCGGAGCCCGACGAAACGGGGAAGGCGGAATCGCCGAGCCGCACCACGACCCTGTCGAGGCTCAAGCCCATCATCTCGGCGGCCGTCTGGCCGATGATGGTGTAGCTGCCAGTACCGATATCGGTCATGTCGGTCTCGACCGTCACCACGCCCTCAGCGTCTAAGCGAACGCGAGCGCCGGATTTGACGTTCATGTTATTGCGGAACGCCGCGGCGACACCCATTCCGACGAGCCAGCGCCCGTCACGGACCTGACCGGGCTTGCCGACCCGCTTGTCCCATTCGAAGCGCGCCGCGCCCAGGCGGAGGCATTCGATCAGGCTGCGCTGGGAGAACCGGCGCTCTGGCTTCTCGGGATCGACCTGGGTGTCGTTGCGGATGCGGAACTCGACCGGATCGAGACCGAGTTTCTCCGCCATCTCGTCCATGGCGATCTCGAGGACCATCAAGCCGGGCGCTTCGCCGGGCGCGCGCATGGAGTTGCCCTCAGGCAGGTCGAGCATGGCGAGCCGGGTTTGGGTCATGCGGTTGGCGCCCGCATAGAGCAGGCGCGTCTGTTGCACCGCCGCCTCCGGCTTGCCGCCGAGCAGGTTGCCGGAGCAGCTCTCATGGCCGATCGCCGTGATCGTGCCGTCCGGCGTCGCGCCGAGGCGGATGCGCTGGATCGTGGCGGGCCGATGCACGGTGTTGTTGAAGCTGAGCGGACGGGTCAGCGCCACCTTCACCGGCCGCTTTACGGCGCGAGCGCCCAGGGCGGCCAATACCGCTTCCGCCCGCAGGAACAGCTTGCCGCCAAACCCGCCGCCGACGAAGGGCGAGACGAGGCGGACCTTCTCCTTCGAGATGCCGAGGGTCAGGGCCAGATCCCGTGTACCCCAGGCGATCATCTGGTTCGAGGTCCAGACGGTCACTGCATCGCCATCCCAAGACGCGATGGACGCATGCGGCTCCATCATCGCATGAGCTTGATCGGGCGTGCTGTAGGTGGCGTCGAGTTGAACCGGGGCAGAGGCGAAGGCCCCGGCGAAATCACCGATGGAGGTGTCGGACGGGGCACCGGCGAGTTTCTCGGGCTTGCCCGTATCCTTCGCTGCCGCGAGATCGAACGCGCCTTTGGATTCGGCATAATCGATACGGATGAGGGCCGCCGCTGAACGGGCCTGCTCGAATGTCTCCGCCACGACCAAGGCGACCGCCTGGTGATAATGCTCGATCTCGGGGCCGCCGAGAAGCTTGGCGGCGTTGAGCTTACCCTTGTCGAGGGGGCCGGCATTCTCTGCAGTGACGATGGCGAGCACGCCGCGTGCGGCCCTGGCCTCGTCGAGACCCATTGCCTCGATCCGCCCCTTGGCGATGGTCGCGCCCACGACGAAGCCGTAGACCGCCTTCGATTGCGGATCGTGCCAGTCGTAAGCGTAGTTCGCAGTGCCGGTGGTCTTGAAGGGACCGTCGATCCGGTCCGTGGCCTTGCCCACCACTTTCAGCTGATCGATGGGGTTGCGGCCAGCGGGAGTGTCGAACTTCATGGTTCAGGCCCTCGCTTCGGACAGGACGGCACCGAGCGCGCGCTCGGTGAGCTTGAGCTTGTAGGCGTTGTCGTGGGTCGGCTTCGCTCCCGCGAACAAACGCTCCGTCGCGGCCTTGGCGCCTTTCGGCAACTCGGCCTCAGCGGCCTCGTCGCGCCACGGCTTCGGGGCGACGCCACCGACGGCGATGCGTCCGGTCCCATCGCGCTGGACGATCCCCGCGATGGAGATCAACGCGAAGGCATACGAGGCTCTGTCCCGGACCTTGCGGTATACATGCATGCCCGAGACCGGCTTCGGCAGAGTCACCGCCGTGATCAGTTCGCCCGGCCGCAAGTTCGTCTCGATCTCGGGCGTGTCACCAGGCAGGCGATGAAACTCCGCGATGGGGATGGTCCGCGTGTCACCCTTGTCGTTCACGGTCTCCACGTTCGCGTCGAGAACCCGCATGGCCACGGCCATGTCGCCCGGATGCGTGGCGATGCAGGCTTCGCTGGCCCCCACCACCGCGAGTTGGCGACTGATGCCGCCGATGGCCGAACAGCCGCTTCCAGGCTGTCGCTTGTTGCAGGGTTGAGCGGTATCGTAAAAATAGGGGCAGCGCGTGCGCTGGAGGAGATTGCCCGCCGTCGTCGCCTTGTTGCGCAACTGGCCGGATGCCCCGGACAGAAGGGCCCGGCTCAGGACTCCGTAGCCGCGCCGAACCCGCAGATCGGCCGCAAGATCGGTGTTGCGCACTAGGGCGCCGATCCGCAGACCGCCCTCCTCCGTCGGCTCGATCGTATCGAGATCAAGGCCGTTGACGTCGACGAGATGGGTCGGCGTCTCCACCTGCAGCTTCATCAGATCGAGAAGATTGGTGCCGCCGGCGATGAACTTTGCGCCGGGTACGCGTAAGACGGACGCAGCGGCCTCCGCAGGCGAGGAAGCGCGTTCGTAAGTGAAGGACTTCATGCCTGCCTCCCAGCGACTTCCGTCATGGCGTCCACGATGTTGGAATAAGCGCCGCAGCGGCAGATGTTGCCGCTCATGCGCTCGCGGATCTCGTCCGCGGTAATCGCGGAGGTCGCGTTGAGATCGGCCGTGACGTGGCTTGGGATGCCGGCCTTGATCTCTTCGAGAACCGCGACACCGGAGCAGATCTGACCCGGCGTACAAAATCCGCATTGATAGCCGTCATGCTTGACGAAAGCGGCCTGCATCGGATGCAGGTTGCCTGGCTTGCCCAAGCCTTCAATGGTGGTGATGGCATCGCCCTGGTGCATGACCGCGAGGGTCAGGCAGGAATTGATGCGTCTTCCATCGACGATCATCGTGCAGGCCCCACACTGGCCGTGGTCGCAGCCCTTTTTGGCACCGGTCAGGTGAAGGTGCTCCCGCACGGCGTCGAGGAGAGTGGTGCGCGTATCGATGTCGATCTCATGTGACGTCCCGTTCACCGTGAGCGACACTTTGGATGTCACCGAGTCTGACGTGCTCTCGGTGGCCGCCCAGGAAGCGGAGGGACAGGCTGTGACGACGGCACAGGCAGAGGCGCCCGCCATCAGATGGCGCCGGTTGAGTTCGAGGTCTTCAGAGCCATACATGGCGTTCTCCGAACCTGATCCATGAGACGTGTAATTCCGTTAGGTCGTGTCGCGGACGTTTGCGCGAGGCTTCGACCAGCCCCCGACAAACGCTCGACGGTGCAGAACTTTCCCTGGTGCCACGAATTAGCGCAGGCGGACCGTGCAGCAACACCTTGGAAGAATTCCAAATGGTATATGTGCGCACACGCACAGCGCGGCCGTCATTGAGTGGCGGAAGGGAGGGGTGAAATACCGCCAAGCGGGCGCGAAGAACCCGCATCCCAGGCTCGTGTGAGTATAAAGGCGAAAAAGCAGCCGAAAACGGCAGTGCCGCGGCTGACAAAATAACATCAACTATGATGAGAAAGGTGGGTCCCGGAGCCGAAGCCCCGGGTTCTGTTTCGACGGTTACCCTACCGCAAGATGCTTACGCCGCGAGGCGGGCATCCATGACAACGTTATCGTTGGCATTTAGAGTTTTGGCCAAATACTTGGAACAGGGGTTGCCTGCGCCAAACCGGTCGAGTCCTTACCGACGCTCTCGCGATCCCTTTACCGCCCAGTCGATCCTATTTCGCCCCCATCAGAAACGCATCACGATGCGTTTTTGGTGGAGGCGCCGGAGTACTGCCCTCCGGGTCCTGAAACGTTATTACGAACCGGTCATCAAACGCAGGATCGATATAGAGGCGGTGGGCCGAAAAGTCCAGATCGGCGGCCCTTTGTCTGTCGGATGCCGGATGCCGCCAGGCGGATTTTTTCCCACACCCGGCAACCACATGCGCGGGTGAGGCTTCTCGATCCGGCACGAGGCATGCGGGGATGCGTCCCGATGTGCCTTTCGGCAGAGGATCGATGATGGACAACACGCTGCTTTCCGCCCCGGACTTCAAGGGCCCCGCCATTCTGCTGTCGGGACCGGTCGATCACGACATGTACAAGGCTTTCCGGCGCCAACTCGACGCCGCCTCCGGGCTGGACCTCGTGGTGGTCGAACTCACCACCCTCGGCGGCGACCCGGAAGTGGCCCGGATGATGGGCGAAGACATTCGCTTTGCCAGCGAGGTGACGCCGCATCGCCGTTTCGTCTTCCTTGGCAAGGCGGCGATCTACTCGGCTGGCACGACGCTCATGGGTTTCTTCGCGCGTCCGAACCGCTATCTCACGCGCGGTACGCGACTGATGATCCACGAGCGCAAGATGGCCAAGACCTTGGAGATCCACGGTCCCCTCACCACCTGCATCGCCACCCTCAAGGCGACATTGCACGAGATCGAGACCTCCATCGAGATTCAGAACGAGGGCTTCGCCAACCTCGTCACCGGCTCGCAGGTCTCCTTGGAGGAGGTCATCGAGAAAGCCCCGTACAATTGGTATATCGAGGCCGAGGAAGCCAAGAGCCTCGGGTTGATCGAGGCGGTCCTTTAGTCACTGACGCGCAATCCCGGCGGCAGGCCTGGATCACACCGACCCGTCCCGATGCCGTGCCGCCTCCATTACCGCGAGGTAGATGCGGTCCGGCGCGAAGGGAGTCGCGGTGAGCCTCGCTCCCGTGGCATCGCGGATGGCGTTGGCGAGCGCTGGCGCGACGGGGTTGAACGGGCTCTCACTCATCGATTTGGCGCCGAGCGGACCGATGCCGTCATAGGTGTCCGCAAACAGGACGCGGGTGCGCGGCACGTCCGCGAAGGCGGGGATATGATAGTTGCGGAAGGTCTGTGTGACGACGCGACCCTCTCCGTCGATCCGCATTGCCTCGTACAGCGCCGCACCGATCGCCTGCACGACACCGCCCTCGACCTGGCCGCGGCACTGCATGGGGTTGAGAACGCGGCCGGCATCGGCGGCATTTACGCTGTCGAGGATGCGCACCTCCCCGCTCGACCGATGGACAGCGACCCGGAACCCCTGAACGTTGAAGGCGACGGAACGCGGCGAGCCATCGGCCTTCGCGGCGCGCTCGATTGGACCGCTCGAAACGAGTTCGGCGAAATCGATCTCGCCGTTGGGAGTCGAGACGCCATCTCGGTGCGGGCGGCATTCGGAGGGCGCCCCCCCTCCCCTCTCGGCGGCGACCTCGCGAAGGGCCTGGCCTAAGGCGAGGGCGGCCTTCAACGTCGCCTGTCCGGCCACCACGATGCCGGTGGATCCATAGGCCCCGGTATCGTGGCCGACGCGGTCGGTATCGCCGTGGCGCAGGGTGATGCGCTCAGGGCTCGTACCGAGCGCCGAGGCAGCAATCTGGGCAAGGACGGTGGTCGTTCCGTTGCCGAACTCGGCGGTGCCGACATCGAGGTGGTAGTGTCCATCGATTTGAAGCGCGATCCGCGCATCGGCGAAATGCCCGCGCGGCGGGATCGTGTCGATCATCGCCATCGCCATGCCCTTGCCGACGAGCCAGTCACCGGACGGAATCTCGGCGGGTCCGAGTTCGTCCATGGCGGATGAGACGAGATCGAGGCACTGGTCGAGCCCGTAGCTTCCGTACTGCACGTCATGGGGTTCGAGGCTGTTCGATACCATCGGGTCGCCCGGGCGCACGACGTTGCGGCGGCGCATCTCGAACGGATCCAGCCCGAGGCCGCGCGCCACTTCGTCCATGGCCGATTCCATCGCGAAGATGGTCTGGCTCAGGCCGTAACCCCGGAAGGCACCGCTCGGCAGGGTGTGCGTGTAGATCGCGTAGCCGTCGACGCGTTTGTTGGGACAGCGATAGACGCCGATCACCTCGTTGCAGCCGTGATGGATGACGCCGCCGGCATGGTTGCCATAGGCGCCGGTGTTGGAGACCACATGCAGTGCGATGGCCGTCAGGGTGCCGTCCTGGCGGGCGCCGATCTTGACCGTCACCCGCATCGGATGGCGGGTGGTGGTGGCGGTGAACTGCTCCTGCCGGGTCATTTCCCACTTCACCGGGCGACCGGTGGCGAGCACCGCCAAGGCCACCAGATCCTCGGTGAGCATCTCCTGCTTGCCGCCGAAGCCGCCGCCGACCCGGCCGCAGAGCACGCGCACGGCATCCCGCTCCAGGCCGAACAGGTTCGCCAGAGCGTCGCGGGTGAGGAACGGTGTCTGCGTGCTGGATCGGATGACGAGGCGTCCGTCCTCGTCGCGCCAGCCGACGGCCCCGTGGGTCTCGAGATGGGCGTGCTGGACCCGCTGGGAATCGTAGGCCGCCTCGTGGACGAGGTCAGCCTCGGCAAACCCCGTCGCGACGTCGCCGACCTCTCCATGCACCTCGGCGGCGAGGTTGGGATGGGAGAGGCGCGGCGGCGCATCCTCGCCGGGCTGGTCGGCGCCGTCATGAACCAAAGGCGAGCCCGGCCGCAGGGCCTCGTCCGGATCGAACACCGCGACGCGGATCTCGTAATCCACGGTCAGCGCCGCGCATCCGGCCTCGGCCGCAGCTTCGCTCGTCGCCACCACCGCCGCCACCCGCTGACCGACGAAGCGCAGGATCGGATCGAGCACCCGCGTATCCGGGGCGTCGTCGAGGGGATTCTCGTGCCGCCCGGTGGAGAACCGTCCGGCGGGAGCATCGTCGTGGGTGAAGACCGCCACCACACCCGGCACGGCCAGAGCTCCCGCCCGGTCGACCCGCAGGATGCGGGCATGGGCATGAGGCGAGCGCAAGACCTTGAGATGAAGCAGGTCCGGTACGGCCAGATCGAAGGTGAAGGCTGTACTGCCCGAGACGATCCGAGGCCCGGCAGGGGCCGGGATGCTGCGCCCGCACGGGTCGCCGCGCCCATCCTCCGGCCGTTCCACGCGCGCTATGCCCGCCACGGCGTCGGCGATGGCGCCGTAGCCGGTACAGCGACACAGATTACCCTTCAGGGCGGTGGCGAGATCGCCGATCTGCCCCTGGTCCAGAGCCGCTGCGGTCATGATCATGCCGGGGGTGCAGAACCCGCACTGGTAACCCTGGGCGCCGAGAAAGGCCGCCTGCATGGGATGAAGTGGCTGCGTGCCCCCCTCCCCCGGCCGACAGGGGCCGCCGAGGCCTTCGATGGTGGTGACGCTGCGCCCCTCGGCACGGAAGGCGGGCAGCAGGCAGCTATGCACCGGCTCCCCGTCGAGATGCACCGTGCAGGCGCCGCAATCCCCCGCATCGCAGCCCTTCTTCACCCCGAACCAGCCGAGCTCGCGCAGCATCGTGCGCAGGCATTGGCCCGGACGTGGGGACACATCCTGCTCGTGTCCGTTGACGTGCAGGATCATGCGCGGCCCTCGTTCTCGAACGCGCGCCGGATCTCTTCGGCGAGGGTGAAGGTCATGTGCCTGCGCCAATCCGGCGTGCCGTGAACGTCGTCGTGATACAGGGCCACCGGAACCGCCTCGGTGATCGAGGCGGCCAGGACCGCCGCATCGGGGAGCGTCGGGAACATCAGGCGCAGCGGGCGGCGCGTGGAGGCCGTGATCGTGAGCGCGAAGGCGCCGTTGGAATCCAGGGTGCCGATCAGCAGGGCGCCGGAGCGTCCGTTGGGGCTCAGGGAAACCTGGCGGAAGGTGGTCCGGCGCTTCAGCGCGGCCAGGGGAAGATCGATGCGCCGCAGGATTTCGCCGGGTGCCAGCGACGTACATTGCGATCCGAGGACGAGATCGGTGATGGCGACCTCGCGCTCGTCTCCCTCCGGTGTCCAGACCAGGCAGGTTCCCTCCAGGGCGGTGGCAAGCGCGATCATCGGCGCGGCCGGCAGGGCGAGGCAGACGTTGCCTCCCACGGTGGCCATGTTCCAGATCTTGAAGGATCCGAGCAGCGCCCGGCAGCATTGCGCGAAGAGGGGAGCGGCGCTCCACGATGCGGGCAGATCGAGCCGGAACAGCTCGGCGATGGTACAGGTCGCGGCGAGCGAAAGGCCCCGTTCGCTCACCTCATGAGCCTGCCAGCCGAGGCTCGAGAGATCGACGAGGCGGCGCAGGCGCGGCTGAGGCTCGGAGAACAGCCACGTCCCTCCGGCCAGCCAGGCATCGCCGTCCCGCCACCCGGAGAGGTCGGAGCGGTTCCGCGGCACGGCGACGGAGCCGATCGAGTTCAGGTCCATCGTAGGAATCCAGGGTCGAGCACGCGGCGAGATTGCCCGGTCGGGAGGGTGATGGGAAGCTCGCGGGCGAAGCGAGGGCACCCGTGCTTGGGGCAAAGTCAGAGGAGCAAAATCAGTGCCGCCCGGAATCGCATCTCGCGCGCTTCGGTCCGCCCCGCTAAGCTGCGGCGATGAAGCATGAAGCCGTCGCGAGTCTTCTGGCGGGAGCCCTCGGCGACCCGTTGACGACATGGAGCCTCGGCAGTTTCGGCGCCGTCGCGAGCTTTCTCCGCGAGCCGGAGGAGGTGGCGATGCCCTTGGCCGATGCCCGGATGGGTATCGCCACCGCGCGGGGGGCCATCGCCCTCGACCCCGCCGCCCTGGTTCGTCCCGTGGCCTATGAGACCGGGTTCGCCTTCGGCTGGAACCATGCCCTGGCCCTGTGCCTGCCGCGCGACGCCTGCGCCATGGGACGACGGTCCGTCGTCACCGAACTCGGGCCGGATCGCGAGGCCGCCGGGATCGGGCATCGCGACCATATCCTGTTCGATCTGGGCCTGAACCTGCTGGCCGTGGATGCCTGTATCCGGACCGGCGACCCCGCTCTCATCGATCTCCTCCGCAGCCGAGCCGGGCGGGAAATCTTCAATCCCGACAATACGATCGCGGCGGAACTCGTCGCGGCCGGCCCTCATCGCGTCTTCGTCACCCGGATCGGGCGGATCGAGGTGTTCACTCCGATCCGGGCCGACCCCAATTCCGGCTCTGTCGGTCCACGGACGCACATCCTGCCGCACATCCTGCGTCTGGGACGGACCCACCCCGCCACGGCGCCGATCCCCTCCGGCTGGGTGCCCTGCGGTGCGATTCATCCACCGCACCCGTGTAGGGATGGTGCGGGTAGAAGAATTTCCTTTCAGCGCGCGCGTCACGAGGCTTTCCAGGCGCTGCTCGCGCGCTGGGGCGACCCGGACCTGCTCGCGGCGAAGCACGCAGCGATCCGTGGGGAGGCCGTGGTCGGACGGTTCGCCAGGAGCGCGCGGCGGGCGGCGGAGGAACAGGAAGCGTGCCTGCGCGGCGAGGTCTAGGGACTCGTCCCGGCGAGCTTCACGGCGAGGGCGGTCAGTGCCCCGTCCGGGCGGATCAACTCGTCGAGGATCGAGAAATGGTCGTGGCCGGGCAGTTCGGCGATGATCGAGGCATTGCCGGCGCACCGCCACGCGTCGTCGTAATCAGCGGAATGCCGCCGCAATTCGGGCAATTCGTTCGATCCGCACACGATGGCGAGGGGCTTATCCGAGTGCGTCACCTGCCGGATCGGCGAGAGGGCTTCGATTTCCGCATCGGTCAGGTGCAGACGGTCGTCGAGCTCGGTGTGCCGGATCGGCTCCAGATCGAACACGCCGCTGATGGCGAGGCCCGCATCGACCTCGGGCCACGCCATGGCGAGGGCCGCGAGATGCCCGCCGGCCGACCAGCCCGAGACGACGAGGCGACGGCGCCCCCTCCCCTCCTGCAGACCGCGCAGGAACACCAGCGCCGCCCGGATCTCGGCGGCGATCTCGGTGAGGCTGGCCTCCGGCGCCAGGGTATATCCCACCAATCCCACATCGAGACCGTGATGCGACGGTCCTTCGGCCATGCAGGCGAAATCCTGGCGCGTATTCCTGATCCAATAGCCGCCATGGATGAAGACGAGGAGCGGCGCATCCTCCGCCCCGCTCCGGAACAGGTCGATCCGGTTTCGCTCGGCCGGCCCATAGGCGAGGTCGAGCTCGCGGGGGTGGAGCGCGCGAAACGCGGCGCTCCGGGTCCGCCAGCCGGACAGTCGGGCGGCGCTGTCGGCGACGGCGCCGGTATTGTCGTAGGCGCGGGTCAGGGTCTCGCGGTCCATCCGGCGCCAGTCGCCGGAGAGCGGCGTCGGTCCGCTCATGCGGCCACGGGGGCGTGGTGGCTGTGGAGCTGGGCCGACAGCATCCGGCGCACGTCGTTGAAGGCCGGGCTCGACACGTCCCGGCGGCGGGCGAGGTCGATGGTGTGGATCGCGTCGATCCGGCCGGGGCTAGGGGACATGACCACGACCCGGTCGGCGAGGAAGATCGCCTCCTCGATGGCGTGGGTCACGAACAGCACCGTCAACGCGGTGCGGCTCCACAGGTCGAGGAGTTCGTCCTGCAGCCGCTCGCGGGTCATGGCGTCGAGCGCCCCGAACGGCTCGTCCATGAGGACGATTTCGGCGTCGTTGGCCAGCACCCGCGCGATGGCGACCCGCTGTTTCATGCCGCCGGAGAGTTGGTGCGGATGGGCGTCGGCGAAGCGCTGCAGCCCGACGAGGGCGAGATAACGCTCCACCGTATCGCGGATTTCCGCCGCCGGCCGACCGCGCGATTTCGGGCCGAAGCCGATATTGTCCCTCACGGTGAGCCAGGGGAACAGGCCGTAATCCTGAAACACCATGCCCCGGCTCGGGCCGGGGCCTTCGATGGGCTTGCCCCACATCAGAGCCTCGCCGGCGGTCGCCGTCTCGAAACCGGCCACGATGCGCAGCAGGGTGGACTTGCCGCATCCCGAAGCGCCGAGCAGGCAGATGAACTCGCCCTTGGCCACGGTGAGGTTGGCCCCGCTGAGCGCCTGGACCGTGCGGCCCTGGACGGCGAAGGATTTCGACACGCCGCGAATGTCGAGGATCGGCACGGTGGGCTCAGCCATGGGAGGGGCTCCAGGCAAGAAGGCGCTGGCCGACCAGCATCACGGCCCGGTCGCAGACGAAGCCGGCGACGCCGATGACGATCATTCCGCAGATGACGATGTCGGTGCGCGAGAGTTGCCGCGCCTCCATGATGATGGCGCCCAGGCCGGTGGGAACGCCGGTCATCTCGCCGACGACGATCACCACCCAGGCGAAGCCGAGGCCGAGGCGCAACCCCGTGACAATCGACGGCAGGGCCGCCGGCAGCACCACGCGGGCGAACTGCGCCGACCCCCGGCAACCGAGCATGGCGGCGGCCTCGAACAGGCGCGGCTCCACCGAGCGGACCCCGAAGATGGTGTTGACCAGGATCGGGTAGAATGCGCCGAGGAAGACGAGGAAATAGGCCGAGCGCGGGCCGAGGCCGAACAGGATCATCGCCAGCGGAAGCCAGGCGGTCACCGGCACCGGGCGCAGGATCTGCAGGGTCGGGTCGAGGAGCTGACGCATGAGCGGCACCCGGCCGATGAGCAGGCCGAGGGGCACCGCCGCCAGGGCCGCGAGACCGAACCCGCCGAAGACGCGGGTGAGCGAGGCGACGAGATGCGTGAGAAGCGTGCCGCTGAAGGCGTCGCCTTCCGGTCCGCCGATGGCGAGATCCACCATCGCCGTCCAGACTTCCGCGGGCGGCGGGATCAGGCTGTAGGGCTTGCCCACCGTGAGCAGATGCCAGGCGATGCCCATCGCCACCGGCAGGGCGAGGGCGAGGAGGGGCTGACGCAGGCGCGCGAGGCTCGGCAACGCGCGGCGCGGCGCCTGCTCCGCCACCACAGGGGCGGAAACGGCCGGCACGCTCATGAATCCCTCATCGCATCGACGAAGCGGGTGTCGATGAAAGTGGAGAAGTCGGGCAGGCGCTTGATCTGCCGCGCCGCCAGCATGTGCTCGGAATAGGCCTTGGCCTGCTTCACCTCGGTCTCGCCGAGCTTCCACTTGAACTCGACGTTCGGCACGGAGAGCTCGATCGCCTCCCGCTTCTGGCCGAGCTTCTGCACCGCCATCGCCACGGTGGCGTCGCGGTTGGCTTGCGCGAAATCCGACCCCTTGCGGTGGATCTCCAGCATGGTCTTCACCACGTCGGGCCGCTCGGCGAGCGTGTCGCGATGGGCGCCGAACACCATGTTCAGGGAGCCCATCTCGGTGCCGTAGGGATACTCGACGAGTGTACCGATTCCCGTGGAGAGGCTGACGCCGGGGGCGGGTTCGGCGCCGACATAGGCGTCGACGTCGCCCCGCGCGAGGGCGATGTGCATCTCGCTGAAGGAGATGCGCACCGGCGTGATGTCCTTCACGCTCACGCCCTCCATCCGCATCCGCTCCAGGGCGAAGACCTCCTGGGTCGAGCCGGGCCAGATCGCCACGCGCTTGCCCTTGAGGTCGGCGACCTTCTCGATGCCCGACCCTGTCTTGGCGATGATGGCCATGCCGCGATTGCAGGTGGAGGCGATGACCACGATGGGCTCGCCGGCTGCCGCCCCGAGGGTGCCGGCGGCGATGCCGAACGTCCCGAAATCCACCGATTTCGTCACCACCGCGTTCTTGCACTCGGTGGGGCTCTCGAACGGGATCACCTCCACGGTGACGCCGGGCGGCGCGAACTGGGCGTAGAAATACGGTGCGATGGAATGGATCAGCTTCAGCGATCCCATTCGGATCACGGTAGGCGTCTCGGCGCGTAGCACCGACGGTGCGGCGACGAGGCCGGCGCCGAGGCCGGCGAGGAAGGTGCGACGACGAATCATCTGAGCCGGCTCCGACATGATGTGAACCCGGACAGGGTATGTCGGGAGGCTGTTGCAAACGAGTGCTGGTTATCGACTATGGTGTTGCGAAGATCGCAACACGCGGAGTAGTTGGTTACCGCGTCTTAGTGATCGTCCGCCGCGAGCATGTTTGAGTAGTTTATCCAAGGCCTGAACCTCATCCTGAGGTGCCGCGGAGCGGCCTCGAAGGAGCCCTCCGGGGATCGCTGCGGCATCTGGAGGCCTCCTTCGAGGCCCGCTGACGCGGGCACCTCAGGATGAGGTGGTCTGATGGGACCATCGACTTGAGCGCGAGTCGCGGCTGAGAACCCTGATCAAACAGGCGCCATGAAGCATTTGCGAACCCTCACCTACGTCTCCGAGGTGGCCCGGCGCGGCTCGATCCGCCGGGCGGCGGAGGCCCTGAACATCGCCCCCTCGGCGCTCACGCGGCAGATCCAGGATCTCGAATACGAGCTCGGCACGCCGATCTTCGAGCGGCTGGCGCAGGGCATGCGGCTCAACGCGGCCGGCGAGTTGCTGGTGCGCCATATCCGCGATCAGGTCTCGGACATGGAGCGGGTCCGCTCGCAGATCGCCGACCTGTCCGGCGTGCGGCGCGGCCATGTGGCGCTCGCCTGCAGCCAGGCCTTCGTGAACCAGATCGTGCCGGACGAGGTCAGGGCCTACCGGGCGCGGTATCCTCTCGTCTCGTTCACGGTCCAGGTGCGCGACCACGCCCAGGCGGTGGCGGCCCTCGTCTCCTTCGAGGCCGATCTCGCCCTGGTGCTGCAGCCGCCGCCCTCGGCCGATCTCCACGCCCTGTTCACCTGCCGGCAGACGCTCTGCGTCGTCATGCGGGCCTCGCACCCCCTGGCCGAAGAGGAAGGGCCGGTGCGGCTGCGCGAGTGCCTGACCCATCCCCTCGCCCTGCCCGACCGGTCGCTGGCGATCCGCCATCATCTCGACGATGCGCTGGCGCGCCGGGGAACGCCGTTTCGCCCGGCCGTCGAATCGAGCTCGCTGGAATTCCTGCGCAACCTCGCCCTGCGCGAGGATGTGGTGAGCCTGCAGGTGCCGAGCGGCATCCCCAACGACCAGCGCCTCGTCAGCCGGCCCATCGACGAGCGCGACCTCTCCCCCATGACCCTAATTCTCGGCCAGCTGCGCGGGCGGATGCTCCCCGTGGCCGCCGCGAAATTCGCCGACGGCCTCGCCGCGAGCCTCAACGACCGCTACGGCGCGGCCTGACTTGTTCAGGCGGCATTCCGGTTCGATTGATACACTCTTCTGATCTTCGCTACGGAGGTCCCGCCCAGTCCCCCCTCATCCCTACGGCACTCACCCATCTGCTGTTTCAGGCTGACCGCGTCCCTCTCCCCCTTGTGGGGAGAGGTTAGGAGTGGGGGTGGTTCCGCCAGCCTCTGCCCCCTGAGGGTCGCCCAACCACTCCCACCTCCAACTCCTCCCCACAAGGGGGAGGAGGGCGGGGCGGTGCAGCCCGCGACACGTGTGAATGCCGTAGGGTCAGGAAACGGGTTCGGACAATCATGGCGATGGCGCTGCCATCCTTTCTCAGGGACTCCTCGCTTCCATGCATGCCGACGCCTTTCTCACCGCCGCCGAGAATCTCCCCGTGGCGGATCTCGATGCCCTCACCGATGGTGGCGGGCTCGTCGTCGTCGCCCCGCACCCGGATGACGAGAGCCTCGGATGCGGGGGCCTGATCGCCGAGGCCTGCGCACGCGGGCGCAACGTGCGGCTCGTCATCGTCAGCGACGGCTGCGGCTCGCACACCCATTCCGCCCTCTATCCGCCGCTTCGCCTGCGGGCGCTGCGCGAGGAGGAGACGCTGGAAGCGGTGGCGGCGCTCGGCCTCGCCCCCGCCAACGTCACGTTCCTGCGCCTGCCCGATGCGGGGGTGCCGAGCAGCGGCCCCGAGGCCCAGGCGGCGGCGGATGTGGTGGCGTCCGTGGCCAAAGAGAGCGGGGCCGGCGCGGTCTGCGTGACCTGGGCGCACGATCCCCATTGCGATCATCAGGCGGCGGCCGCCATCGTCCGGCTCGCCCAGGCGAAGCTCGGCGCGACGAAGGCCTTCGCCTATCCGGTCTGGGGCTGGACCCTGCCGCAGGGCACGGAGGTCGGCGCGCCTCCGTCGGGCTACCGCCTCGATGTCGGCAAGCATGTGGAGGCGAAGGCGCGGGCCGTGGCGGCGCATCGCTCGCAGACCACCGACCTCATTTCCGACGACCCGACGGGGTTCCGCCTCGCGCCGGAGATGATCGCGCGCTTCCTCGGCCCCTACGAGATCTTCGTCTCCATGCCGGCGGACGCCGCATGAGCACGACCGTCATCACGCTGAACAAGGGCCGCGACGCGCATCTGGCGCGCCTGCTCGAAGGGCTCGGCCGGGGTACGCATCCGGCCGAATGCATCGTGGTGGAGATGGGGGCTAACCCCGCCCCCCTCCCCGATCACGGCTTTCCCATCCGCCGCATCGACCTGCCGAGCACGGGCCTGCCGCTGGCCCGTGCCCGCAACGCCGGGCGCCGCGCGGCCTGCGGCGATCACCTGATCTTCCTCGATGTGGATTGCATTCCCTCGGGCGATCTCGTCGCGAGCCTCGACGGGGATCTTGGGCGAGCCGATGGGCTGATCTGCTGCGAGGTGAGCTACCTGCCGGCGCGGGCCGTCGACGATGGCTGGACCGAGGCGGGGTTGCGCGCCGTGGGGCATACCCATCCGGTGCGCAGCTTCCCGGCAGCGGGCCTCGCCCGCACCGACAATCCCGGCCTGTTCTGGTCCCTCGCCTTCGGTGTCCGGGCCACGACCTTCGACCGGATCGGCGGGTTCGACGAGGCCTTCGACGGCTACGGCGCCGAGGATACCGACCTCGCCTTCCGGGCCGATGCGGCCGGCATCCCGATCCTGTTCAGCGCGGGCGGCCACGCCTTCCACCAGTATCACGGGGCTTTCGACCCGCCGCTCCAGCATTTTTCCGACATCATCGCCAACGCCACCCGCTTCCACGCCCGCCACGGGCTCTGGCCCATGGACGGCTGGCTCGATGCCTTCGCGCGGTTGGGATTGCTGCCGCCGACCTGGCGCGAGGCGCCGACGATCCTGCGCATGCCGACAGCGGACGAGATGGAAGCCGCGCGGGTACCACTGGACCGGCCTTTTTAGATATTGGTGCAGAACCGCTGGCGACTTTGCTTTCAGACGTCGAGGGCTGGTTCATCCCACCACTCCACCTCATCCTGAGGTGCCGGCGCGCAGCGAAGGCCTCGAAGGAGCCCTCCAGTGGTCGATGCGATCCCTGGAAGCCTCCTTCGAGGCCGCTCCGCGGCACCTCAGGATGAGGTAAAGGCTTGGAACAGCGCCTCAAACAGGCGCTAGACCCGAGGCGCGCGTCGGCGCTCGATGCCCGCGATGACCTCTTCGATGATCGCGACCGTGCGACCGATGGCGTCGGCCTGGACCAACCCGCCGATCACCGCCGGATCGAGGGCGAGGCCCGCTTGAACCAAAGCCGGCCATTCCGCGGCGTCCGGCCATGCGGTGCGGACGATGGCCGCGCCGAGCTTCGCCAGGGATTCCGCTTTCGCCGTCTGCTCGTCGAAGGCGCGGGGTTCCGGCAGGCAGAGGAAGCGCTTGGCCCGTGTCGCCACCGCCGCGACGACGCCGTCGCCGCCGCCACCGACCACGAGGGCGGCACGGTCGAGATAGGGGCCGGTCTCGGCGACCCAGCCGTGGAGATGCAGGTTCGGCGGGGCGTCGGTCGCGAGAGGCTCCACCGGACCGAGCACGTGCCACTGCCGGTCGGGCACGGCGCGGGCCGCCGCCGCGAGGTCGGAGGCCGAGCCGCCGGTCCCGCCCCGCCCGTAGATCACCACGATGGAGCCGTCATCGGGCGCGCTTGCCTTGGGGGCATCCGCCAGGAAGCCGGCATAGAGGGTCTTCGCCCGCACCCAATCGGGCGTTCCGGCCGTTTCGATCTCGGGGGGGTTGAAGGCCAGCAGGCGCTCGGCCGAGCGGAACCCTTCGAGATGCGGAATATCGGTGCGGTTTCCGGCCAGGCGCACCACCAGGGTCGGCACCGACAGGAGCCGCGCGAGGAGCGTCACCTCCACCGACACGTCGACGATGAGCAGGGCCGGATCGTGCTCGGCCATCCAGGCGGCTAGCCTCCCCATCCGGGCGCGGATGCGGTCGATCCCCACGGGGACATAGTGGAAGCAGTCCGGCCGGATCGCCTCGCCGTCCTGGCCGTCGAATCCGGTGAGCCGGTCGTCGGGCAGGTCGAGGATCGCGCCGTTGGCGGTCGAGGTGTCGATGTCGGCCAGGGTGCCGATGAGGGTCACGGGCCGGTCCAGGCGGGCGGCGATGAGATTCGCCCGCTGCCAGTGACCGGCGCCCTGATGATGGACGTAGTAGCCGACGGGACGCCGGTGCGCCGCCGCCTCGCTCACGCGACGCGCGCCCTGGGCCTGTCGATCAGCCGGGCGAGCAGGGCATCGAGCCCCGCGATGGCCTCGTCGAGGGGCACGTGCGCCGGCTCGGGCGCGATCTCGCCGACCCGTTCGCCCACGCGCTCGGCGAAGGCGATGGCGTTGACGCAAGAGCCCGGATCGATGGCGGCGATGTCCTCGGCCGAGATTCCGAGCGCCCGCAGCCCGGCTTCCGGGCCGCCCTTGGCGCTCCAGGCGAGGCGGAACGCGCGCTGGCGCTCGATCACCGCGAGCCAATGGCCCGCCGGCGGCAGGAGGTAATCCTCCTCGCCCGCGACGACGCGGGCGCGGCGGGCCATCTCGGTGGCCATCCCGCCGGTGACGCGGCCGGTGCCGCGATCGGAGACGGAGATCGAGACACGGGGGCAATGGCGCACGCGGCCGCCCGCGAGGCGGACCTTGGCGACCAGCGCGTTGTCCTCGCCGCAGGGAATCGCGGGCAGTCCGCCGACCTCGCGGTAGAGCGCGGCGCGCAGCGCCAGGCTCGCCGCCACATGGTCGCCGTGGCGGGGCGCCGGATCGTGGGCGGGGGGATCGATGGCCTCTTCGAGGGCGCGCACCGCGACCCAGTATTGCTCGATCCGGCGATGCAGCGCGTGGATCTCCGGGTCCCGGTTCTCGCTCTCCTCCGTCTCGATGACGAGGCGGCCGCCCACGAGTTCGGCATGCTCCAGGGCCGCCAGATTGGCGCGGGCCCAGCCGGGCGCGGCGACGGCATCCGCATCGGTGCTGAGGAGGACGGCATCCTGCACACCATCGGCGTCCAGCCAGTCGGCCCCGGCGTCGAGCGCCATCCGGCGGGCCGTGCCCACATGGGCCACCTCGCGCGGCACCACGGCCTCGATCACCCGGAGGTCGAGATGGCGCGTCTCGCCGTTGCGCTCCATCTCGCGGATCAGCGACACGGTTTCGTCGGTGCAATTGTTGGCCAGGATCACGACGCGCAGCAGCGCGCCGTCTCCCGAACCGATCTGCCGGTCGAGGGAGCGCACGAGGCGCGGCATCACCTCGGCTTCGTTGCGGGCGGGGACGCAGACGACGGCCCGGCCGAGGGAAAGCGGGCTGTTACGCATTGTCGAGCAGGGGTGCGCGAGCGCCGGCCGGGACCGGACGGACGGAGACGGGGGTCGACCAGCGGCGGATTTCGGCATGGTACATCGCCTCGTAGCGGTCGGTCATGGTGTCGGCGTCGAAGAGGTGCTCGGCCCGGCGGCGGCAATCGTGCCGGTCGAGGCGGATGGCGCGGGACAACGCCCGCCCGAGATCCACCGGATCGTCGGCCTGGGCCAGAACGCCCGACGTCTCGTCGAGAATGTCGGGGATGGCGCCGCGGGCGAAGGCCGCCACCGGCGTGCCGCAGGCCAGGAACTCGGCCAGGACGAGGCCGAACGGCTCCTCCCATCGCGGCGTGCATAGGGCCACATGGGCCTCGCCGACGCGGCGGGCGAGTTCGGCATGGCCGAGATGGCCGAGATAGGTGATGTCCGGGCCGAGGCGGGGGGCGATCTCGGCGTCCCAATAGGCGCGGTTGCTCTGCGGACCGGCGAATTTCAGGGGGATGCCGGCGACGCGGGCGGCGTCGATGGCCAGATGCGGCCCCTTCTCGGGCACGAGGCGTCCCATCCAGATCGCATGGGGCTCGCCCTTGGGGACGGGCGAATAGGCGAAGGCGTCGAGATCGATGCCGTTGCCGATCACCAGCGGCTCGTCGAGGAAGGGCAGCCACTCGCGCGCCAGCGAT
Organism: Methylobacterium sp. Leaf85; assembly: GCF_001422125.1. Taxonomy (NCBI): domain Bacteria; kingdom Pseudomonadati; phylum Pseudomonadota; class Alphaproteobacteria; order Hyphomicrobiales; family Methylobacteriaceae; genus Methylobacterium; species Methylobacterium sp. Leaf85. Next base: position 19,843 of record NZ_LMME01000035.1, read on the forward strand.
TCCGAGACGGCGGCGAAGGTCATGTCGTCCGCCCGCGCCTTCACGCCGCGCACGAAGGGCTCGAAGGGCGGCGTATGCAACGCCGTCACCATCGGCGCGCCGAGATCGCGGGCGCGCAGCAACGGCAAGTAATGCAGGCTGTTGTTGTGGATGATGTCGAAGTCGCCGCGCGCCACATCCGCCACCATCGCCTCGTAGGCGGCGAGTTCGGCGCGGTCGATCCGCAGTCCGGACTCGTCGTCGACGGCACTGCCCGTGGGCGGGCAGACCGCCTTGAGGCAGCCACGCGCGTCCGACCCTTCGGACGCGTAGAGCGTCACGCTGTGGCCGCGGGCACGCAGAGTGCTCGCGAGCAGATGCGTATGCATCTCGAGCCCTCCGGAGAAGGGCTGGGCGATGGGGTATTTCAGGTGAGCGAGGAGGGCGATCTTCACGGGGCTGCAGACATCACTTCTCGAGTGTCCTACGCCGCGAGTGACGCGGCCGACGGACACTGGAGTGCCACCACGGTCTCGTTCGACGCGACAGTGAGGCCGACGTAGACCTCTACCGTGTCCATTTAGGGCGCCGCAGGTGAACGCCGACAGAACGATCTCGTCGATATCGCGATTGTCCGAACCCGTACCGTTCCGGCAGGCGCGCTTTCAGCGCGCGAGCCGCCGGTGCTCCTGCGTCAGGCCGTCGTAGCCCCAGGCATCGGCCGCGATCTCCTGGACCACCACATAGGTGGCGAGCGGCAAGGCCTCACCGAGCACCCGATGCAGCAGGGCGTTGGCCTCGGCGATGAAGCGGGCCTTCTCCTCGGCGTCGTTGGTGCCGGCGGTGATGGCCGCCTGGACATGCGCCGCGACTTCGACCGGCCGCCCTCCCACCTGCCAGCCGGACGCGGGCACCTCCTCGACGAGCACGGCCGTGAGATCCGGGTTCTTTCCCAGAATGTCGGCCATGAGCGCCGTCACTCCGCTCTGCAGGCGGCCGACCCGATCCGCCCCGATGCCCGACCCTGCGATTGTCACGTTCACGAACGGCATGACGCTCTTCTCCTCGCTCCATCGCGAAGGATCCGCGATTGACGAGTTGAGCATGCCGCGACAGGATCGTTAGGAAAATCTCGTAATTCCGAACCGATCGTTTGGCAAAACTCAATGTCTCTGCCGGTCAACCTCGACATGGACGTGTTGCGGTCCTTCGTGACCGGGATCGAGCTCGGCAGCTTCGCCAGGGCGGCGTCACGGCTCGGCCGCTCGCCGTCGGCGATCAGCCTGCAATTGCGCAAGCTGGAGGATCAGGTCGGCCAGCAACTCGTGCAGAAGCACGGGCGCGGGCTCGTCCTCACCGAAGCGGGTGAGATGCTGCTGGGCTATGCCCGCAGGCTGCTCGACCTGAACGATGCCGCGCTCAGTGCGGTCGGTTCCCCGGCTTTGTCCGGCCGGGTCCGGATCGGCCTGCCGCAGGATTTCGCCGAGACCTGGCTTCCGGAGACCCTCGGGCGCTTCGCGCGCCTGCATCCCGGCGTCAGGATCGACGCGCATGTGGACCGGAACGCGACCCTGCGTTCGCGCCTGGACGAGGGCCAGCTCGACCTCGCGCTCCTCTGGGACGAGGACGGGCGCGAGCGGGACGGCGCCGTCATCGGAACCCTGCCGATGGCCTGGATCGGACCGCGTCGCGGCGTCACGCCGGGCACCGACCGCCCAATCCCCCTGGTCCTGTTCGGATCGCCCTGCATTTTCAGGCACGCCGCCCTGAACGCCCTCGACGCGGCGGCGATCCCCTGGCGGATCTCGTTCAGCAGTCCGGGTCTCGCGGGCCTGTGGGCCGCCGTCTCGGCGGGTCTCGGCCTGACCGTCCGCACACCCCACGGCCTGCCCGCCGCGCTCACGGCGCTCGACCCGGAGGAGTCCGGCCTGCCCCGGCTGCCGTCTCTCTCCCTTCGCCTGCTCGAGGCTCGGACGAGGTCCGACCCGGCCGTGGAGCGTCTCGCCGCGCTCCTCACGGATGTTCTCACCGTCGCCATCGGCGAAATGGATCATGCGACCAATGTCGCACCGCATTGACAATCCCGGTAATAGATCTTCCGCGCCGACGATCTTGTGCAGCGCAAAACGAAGAGCGCAAACAACGGCGCACCGCACCACCTGACCGATAAGCTTGTCCTTTCCCGCCTATGGAAATTTGTCTTTCCATGACCGGGACGATTCAGAAAAACAGGGGAACGAATGAAGCCCCGCTCCCGTTGTGAGGGCAGAACTACTTCCTGGAGGAATAGATGCGACAGATTTCCAAGCTCGTCGGCGCCGGCGCCATCGTGATGCTCAGCTCGGCAATGGCCATCGCCGCCCCCTGCGCGACCGGCTCCACGGCGGACGGGAAAGCGGCCATGAACGACAAGAGCTCGAAGGTCGATCCTGCCGCCACCGGCAACGTGAGCCCCGGCGCGAAGGCCGAGTCGCCCGGCACCGTCGGCGCCATGAACAATGTCGGCGCCAACACGGCGACCTCGGCGTCCGACGTCGCCAAGCAGCAGGACGGCAAGCCTACTGCCGCGGACGCCGCCAAGGGCTGCTGAACCCTACTTTCCGATCGTCAAGGACGCCCGCCCGGTTCGACCGTGGCGGGCGTTCCGCGTTTGAAGGGTCGGAGAATCGTCGACCGTGGCGATCCCGAAGCGGTTCGACACACCACGACCAAGACCTCGACGAATGTATGCAAACATACATTAGACGGGGCGAAACCAATGTTTCGCGAAGTCATCTCGCTCGCGCCGACCGATAAGTCGAGATGAAGCCTTGCCTGTTCTTTGCTCGGGCGTACAACGAATCCTGTCCGAATCGCTTTCTGGCGAACGGGTCCGGTTGTATGTCGAGGCGACGCGTGAGGCATTCGATCATCCTGGACGTCGCGCGGTGATCCGAGTTTCCGAACAGGATCGGATCGCCTTGGAAATCGCCCGTACCGTCGACGGGCCCGATCCCTTCGCCGCGGCCTTGCGCGCGACGCGGATGCCGATGGTCATCGCCGACCCCAACCAGCCCGACATGCCGGTCGTGTTCGTGAATACCGCGTTCGAGCGGGCCACGGGTTTCTCGCGCGAAGAGGTCCTCGGCCGCAACTGCCGGTTCCTGCAAGGCCCCCTGACGGACCCGGCGGATGTCGCCCGCATTCGCGAAGCCATCGCCAAAGGCGTCCCGATCGAGATCGACCTTCTCAACCATCGCAAGAACGGCGACGTCTTCTGGAACCGGCTTCTCATCGCGCCGGTCTTCGATTCGAACCGCCGGGTCGCCTACTTCTTCGCCTCACAGCTCGACGTGACGCTGGAGCGGGACCGCCTCGTCCGGCTGCAGGAGGACCGCGATGCCCTGGAGACCGAGGTCGAGCGCCGGAGACAGGAGCTTCGCCGCAGCGAGACCAACCTGCGTTTCGCGCTCAGTGCCGGCCGGCTCGGTTCCTGGACCCTCGATCTCGTCGACATGACGCTGGAGACGTCGGATCATTTCCGGATGAATTTCGGGCGGGATGCCGACGAGCCGCTCAGCTACGACGAGTTGCTCGCCACGATCCATTCCGGCGACCGCGAACGAATGCTGGCAGAGGTGCGCCGCTGCATCGAGCGGAACGTCGATTACGACATCGAGTATCGGGTGATCGCGCCGTCCGGCGACCTGCGCTGGGTCCATATCCGCGGCCAGACCTTCTACCGCGCCGATGGAACGCCCCTCAGCATGGCCGGCATCTCCCTCGACATCACCGAGCGCAAGCATGCGGAGGAGTATCGCAGCCTGCTCGCGGGCGAGTTGACCCATCGGGTCAAGAACACCCTGACGCTCATCCAGTCGATCATCCGGCAGACCCTGCGCACCGCGCCCTCCCTCGAAGAGGCCGGCCAAACCCTCGAAGCGCGGGTGGTGTCCCTGGCCGCGGCGAACGACGTCCTGACCGAGGAGGCCTGGGACAGCGCCTCCATCGCCGATATCGCGGACCGCGCGCTCACCCCGTTCCAGAGCGAGGGGCGGGAGCGCGTCGACCTCCACGGCGGCGAGATCAGGCTGCCGCCGCGCGGCGCCCTGGCCTTGGCGATGGCGCTGCACGAACTCGCCACCAACGCGGTGAAATACGGCGCCCTGTCGAACGATACCGGGCGGGTCCGGCTGTGCTGGAGCCTCCTAGACGGCACCGCGCCGCACGACTTCCGCGTCACCTGGCAGGAATTGGGTGGGCCGCCGGTGGCGGTTCCGACGCGGACGGGGTTCGGCTCGCGGCTGATCGAGCGCGCCTTGGCCCAGGAAATCGACGGCACCGCGACCATTTCGTACCGGCCGGAAGGGATCCTGTTCGTCGCCGAGGGCATCCTGCCGGGACGTCTGCAGGACTGAGCAGGTTCCTATCGCGGAACCGGCGGCCACGTCTGCCAAACCTGCTTAGGGTGATCGTCCCGGCGCGGCTTGACCCGCTCGGGCCGAAGCTCGAAGACGGACGGGGACGCAAGCGCGCGGACGGAGACGGGCATGGCGACACGCGGTTTCACGGGACGACGGCCGCCGGAAGCGACGGGCGAGCGGCTTCCTCCGGGCCAGTATCTCGAACAGGACTTTCCGGTCCTGCAGATCGGTCCGAATCCGCGCATCGACATGGAGAGCTGGAGCTTCACCCTGCGCGAAGGCTCGCGGCCCCTGAAGAGCTGGAACTGGGCGGAATTCTCCGCCCTCCCCCGGACCTCCTGGCGCGGCGACATCCATTGCGTGACGAAATGGTCCAAGTTCGACACGGGCTGGGAAGGCGTCAGCATCGACGACATCCTCGCCGCCGCCGGGATCTCGGCCCCCACCGAGTTCCTGCTCGCGGAAGGCTATGACGACTACACCACCAACGTGCCGGTGGCCGATCTCGCCGGCCCCAAGGCGATGGTGGCGACCCATTACGAGGGCAAGCCGATCGAGCCCGATCACGGCGGCCCGGCCCGACTCCTCGTGCCGCACCTGTATTTCTGGAAGAGCGCCAAATGGGTGAAGGGCCTGCGCTTCACCAGGAAGGACGAGGGCGGTTTCTGGGAATTGCGCGGCTACCACATGTACGGCGATCCCTGGCGCGAGCAGCGCTTCACCGGTGATTGATCCGGCGGCACGGCCCCTCCCCTGGCAGACCGCCACGCTCCTTGCCATCGAACCGGTGACGCGGCGGGTGAAGAGCTACCGGTTCCGGATCGATTTCGACCGGCCGATGCTGGCCGGGCAGCATGTGGACGTGCGCCTGACGGCTCCCGACGGCTACCAGGCCCAGCGCAGCTACTCCATCGCCTCGGCGCCGGGCACGGACGGCACGATCGAACTGATGATCGAGGGTCTGCCCGATGGCGAGGTTTCGGGCTTCTTCGATTCCGTGGCCGAGATCGGCGACACGATCGAGCTGCGCGGCCCCATCGGCGGCTCGTTCGTCTGGCGCCCGGAGGATGGCGGCCCCCTCCTCCTCGTGGGCGGCGGCTCCGGCGTGGTGCCGCTGCTGGCGATGCTGCGCCATCGCGCGGCGGCCGCACCCGAGGTACCCGCCCTGCTGCTGTACTCCGTGCGCGATGCGGCCGAGACGATCGCCGCGGAGGAACTGGCCCTTCGCGCACGCGACGAGCCGCATTTCGACCTGATGCTGAACCTGACGCGGGCCGGTGGCCGCCGCGTCGACGGGGCGATGATCGGCGACGCCCTGGACCGGCTCGGTGCTCCGCGCCACGTCTATATCTGCGGCGGAAACGCCTTCGTCGGAAACGCGGCGGACCTGCTGGTCGATGCCGGGCTCGAACCGGGCCGTATCAGGACCGAACGTTTCGGCGGCTGATCCGAAGGGGCGGGCGAACGCAGGCGGGCCGGGCGCGCCCTACGCCCAATGGCGGGCCCACAATGCCACGCCCCCGCCGACGGCGAGGGCCAGGAGCGGGGTCACCACAAAGGCGACGAATTGGATCTCGGTCATGACGTCAGGCCCGACACTGAATGTCCGAAAGATCGCGACGCCCAGCAGGAGTGTCAACGGGCCGACGCCCCGCCCTCAAGCCTACGATTGTCACCCATCGCGCGGGATGCGCAGTTCCCTCTCCTGAAAGGAGAGGGAGCGCGTTGCGACTTATGCCAAACCCTCTCGGATCGAGGGAACAGCCGCCGAGCGGATTGATGAATCCCGTGGCCCTCAGGCCTCCACCCCGACCAGCCGGTCCGCCACCTCCTCGGCCAAAGACAGGCTCGAGGTCAGCCCCGGGCTCTCGATGCCGAACAGGTGGACGAGGTGCGGCAGGCCGTGCTCGGCCGGTCCGTCGACGACGAAATCCGCCGCCGGCTCGCCCCGTCCGGTGAGTTTGGGGCGGATGCCGGCGTAATCCGGCGTCAGCGCATCTTCGGGCAGCCCCGGCCAGTAGCGCCGGATGGCGTGGGTAAAGGCCTCGGCGCGGCCTGGATCGACGACGTAATCCGGCACCTCCACCCATTCCACGTCCGGCCCAAACCGCATCCGACCGGCCAGATCGAGGGTGAGATGGATGCCGAGGCCCCCTTCCATCGGGGCGGGATAGATAAGCCGCGAGAAGGCCGGGCGGCCGAGGCAGCCGAAATAGCTGCCCTTGGCGAGGACCTGCCTCGGGATCCGCGCGGGCGGATAAGGCTCGACCGCCCGCGCCACCGCTTGCGCGCCGAGGCCGGCGGCGTTGACGACGGCATCGAAGGACAGTTCATCACCGCAGACCTCGACCCGCCAGCCCCCGTCATCGCGCCGGATCGCCCCGACCGGGCTGTGAAAGGCGATGGCCCCGCCCGCATCCTCGATGTCGCCCTGCAGGGCCAGCATCACGGCATGGCTGTCGACGATGCCGGTCTCGGGCGAATGCAAGGCCGCGATGCAGGCGAGGTTCGGCTCCAGCGCACGGGCCTCCCGACCCTCCAGAACAACGAGGCCCTCGACGCTGTTGGCCCGGCCGCGCTCGGCGATTCCCTCCAGGGCGGCCCGCTCGTTCTCGGAGGTGGCGACGATGAGCTTTCCCGGCCGCGCATGGGGCACGCCGTGGCTCCGACAGAACTCGTAGAGCATCCGCCGGCCCCGCGTGCAGTGCCGCGCGCGAGAGGAGCCGGCGGGGTAGTACATCCCGCCATGGATCACCTCCGAACTGCGCGAGGACACGCCGGTCCCGATCGCGCCCTCGGATTCGGCGACGACGACCGAATGCCCGCGCCGGCCGAGGACCCGCGCCACCGCGAGGCCGACGATTCCAGCGCCGATGACGAGCACGTCCATCTACGGTTCCTGCATCCACGGTTCCTGCCCGGGGGCCGACGACCGGGAAGAGGATAGCCGAACAGGACGGAGAACGGCCAGACGACGGGAGGACCGGCGGGCACGCACTTTCGGATATACGCAAACCACGCTTGGAAGCATTGCAGCATGGGGCGTGGCGTCGGGGCGGTATTGCCGCTAGAAGCGACCTCTCCGTAACCGAACGAGGCCGGACCCACGACCGGATGAAGCGACGTCGCCACTCAGGGTGACTCGAATCCGCAGGGTTTGCCTTGTCTGCCTGCAAGGCCTCTGCCCCGTGCCCTTTCCTACCCTGCCGGCCCCGCTCGTCCGAGCGCTCGAGGCCCGCAACTACGAAGACCCGACCCCCGTCCAGAGTGCCGTGATCGAGGCGGCGGCCCAGGGCCGCGACCTTCTCGTCTCGGCCCAGACCGGCTCCGGCAAGACCGTGGCCTATGGCCTCGCCTTCGCCGAGACGCTTCTGGGCGATGCCGAACGGCTGGAGCCGGCCGGTCCGCCCCTGGCCCTGGTCATCGCCCCGACGCGCGAACTCGCGCTTCAGGTCCAGCGCGAGCTCGAATGGCTCTATGCCGAGACCGGCGCCCGCGTGATCGCCTGCGTCGGCGGCATGGACCCGCGCCGCGAGAGCCGGGCTCTCGCCGAGGGCGCCCATATCGTCGTCGGCACGCCGGGCCGCCTGCGCGACCATCTGGAGCGGCGCAACCTCGCCACCCAGAACCTGCGCGTCGCCGTCCTCGACGAGGCCGACGAGATGCTCGATCTCGGCTTCCGGGACGACCTCGAATTCATCCTCTCGGTGACCCCGAAGGAGCGGCGCACGCTGCTCTTCTCCGCGACCCTGCCGAAGGCGATCGCGAGTCTGGCCGAGCGCTACCAGAACGACGCCCTGCGCATCGCCGTGAAGGGCCAGGAGCGCGGCCATACCGACATCACCTACCGCGCCGTGCGGGTGGTGCCGCGCGAGATCGAGCATGTGGTGGTCAACACCCTGCGCTACACCGATGCGCCCACCGCCATCGTCTTCTGCAACACCCGCAACGCCGTGCGGCACCTCCAGGCGGTGCTCACCGAGCGCGGCTTCTCGGCGGTGGCCCTGTCGGGCGAACTCGGCCAGGGCGAGCGCAACGCCGCGCTCCAGGCCCTCCGCGACGGCCGCGCCAAGGTCTGCGTCGCCACCGACGTCGCGGCCCGCGGCATCGACCTGCCGACCGTGAGCCTCGTCATCCATGCCGACCTGCCGCACGACGCCGAGGTGCTGCAGCACCGCTCCGGCCGGACCGGGCGCGCGGGCCGCAAGGGCACCAGCGTCCTGCTGATCCCGGCCTCCAAGCGCCGCCGCGCCGAGCAGATGTTCGCCATCGCCAAGGTCAATGCCGAATGGGCCGCCCCGCCCACGGCCGACGAGATCCGTCGCCTCGACGGCGAGCGCATGTGGCAGGACCCGCTCTTCACCGAGACACCGGCCGAGGAAGACCTCGCCATGGGCGAGGCGCTGCTCGCCCAGCGCACGCCGCAGGAACTCGCCGCCGCCCTCGCCAAGATCTACCGCGCCCGCCTGCCCGAGCCCGAGGACGTCACCGATCCGGGTGCCGGCCCCGAGCGCAAGGAGCGCAAGGTCTACGACCCGGCCGATTCGGCGCGGATCGATGCGGAAGGCCCCTCGGTCTGGTTCCGGCTCAATCTCGGCCGGCGCGACAACGCCGATCCGCGCCGCCTCCTGCCGATGCTGACCCGTCGCGGCAATATCGGCCGCCAGGAGATCGGCGCCATCCGCATCTTCGACCGGGAGACCAAGTTCGAGATCCGGGGTGGCGCCGCCTCGCGCTTCGCCGCCACCTTCGCCAAGAACGGCTCGCCGGAAATCCAGGTCGAGGCGCTGCTCGGCGGCGAGCCCGACCGCGAGGCCGAGGGCCCGAAGGGCTTCAAGAGCCCCCGCGCCGCCCGCCACGAGCGCGAAGCCGGCAAGAAGCCGCCGCAGCGCCGTCCGCGCTGAACGCTTCTTCTCTCCCTCGTCCCGTGTGCGGCTACGGCATTCCCGCATGTCGCGGGATGCGCTGTCCTCCCCTCCTCCCCCTTGTGGGGAAGAGTTGGAGGTGGGGGTGGTTGGGTGACCCTCGACCGGCAGAGGCTAGCGGCGCCACCCCCACTCCTGACCTCTCTCCACAAGGGGGAGAGGGACGCCGTCTGCTTGTCAAAGCAGAGGTATGAAGCCAGCCGCTCAAGGGGAAAGAGCAGTACCGGCGAGCCCGCTCCGTCACTCGAACGACGCCGTGACGAACCGGTCCATCTCGTTCGCGGGCCGGTAGGGCTCCCGGCGCAGGGTCACGGAGCGTCCCGTGAAATCCGGGTCGTCCTCCCGCACCGCCTGGACCTTGCCGTCCGGTGAGACCCGGCTGAACGAGAAGAGCGAGACCGCGAGATTGTCGAACGCCGCTTCGGTGGACCGGAACCGGCCGGGGGCACCGTTCGCCCGCTCGAACAGCCGCAGCACCTCCCGCGCCTTCAGCGTAAAGATCCGTTCGTTCCGAAAATGCGTCTCGGCATGCCGCGCCTCGACCGTCACGCCGTCCAATCGGCCGTCGCGGTATTCCAGAAGGATCGGCGTGCGGTCCTTCTCGAGGTTCTGCCGGTCCAGGCTCACCAGATCGGTGGCGGCTTGCCTCATGGCCGAGATGTCGGCCGCCGACAGGGATGGACCCAGCTCGGCGATCATGGCGTCCACATCGGCGGCGGCCTCCGCGCCTCGGATGAGCGGCGAGGGCGCACCGTAGACCGGGTTCGCCACGACCGCGACCTCCTCCGGCGTGAGGCCGAAGACGAGGCGACCGATCCCGATACGAGGCGCCACCAGCCAGTCGGGATTCATGACGGTCCCCTGGCGACCAAGCGGATCGGCGAGGGCCGAGGCTGCCGCGAGGAGACAGGCCAGGACTGCCATGCACCGTCGCATGGCTCGCCCGTCAGAACTGGTTCGGCAGGTTTTTCACGGCATTGCCGAGGGCTTCCACGCTCTCGGCGATCTTGCGGCCGGCCGGGGCGAGGGACGGCACCTTCAGGCCGAAGATCTCGCTCTGTTCGGGTTCCGGCGCGGCGGCGGGGGCCGCTGCGGGTTCGGCGCTGGCCTCCTGCACGGGCTTGGCCGCCTTGACCGGCTTGGGCTTTGCCGCCGCCACGCTGGGCTTGGCGGCGGCGGGTTTCGCCACGACGCTGGCGGCGGGCTTGACCGGCTCGGCCTTGGTCCGGGCGGGCTCGGCGGGAAGCGACGCGAAACTGATCTCGGCCGAGCGAGCCTTGATCGTCTGGGCCGCGCTCGGGGCGATCACGGCGGCGACGCGGTTCGGCACGATGGGCGAGAGCGCGTTGGGCGGCAGGGCGAGACTCACCGGCTCGATCGGCGGCAATGCCTTCGAGCGCGGCACTTCGGCCTTGACGACGGGGGGAACGGGCGTCGCCGCCGCCAGCGTCACCGGAGCTTCGACCGTCGCGGGCGCTTCGACCTTGGCAGCGGCTTCGACCTTGGCAGCGGCCTGGACCGATGCGGGGCTCTGGACCTTCGCAGACGTCTCGGCCGTCGCCGGCTCCTCGACGAGGGCACGCCTTTCCACGAGTTGGATACCGGGATCACGGGGCGGCACGGACGATCCGGTGGCCGAGGCCAGGGCCGGCACGCCGTCGCGCAGGTCGGGCCAATCGGCGGCTTTGGCTTGGGGGCCTTGCGCCTTCTGCATCTGGTAGAGGTTCGGCCGCACCACCTGCGGGCCGGCGAGGCTGCCCATCGCCGAATAGGCCGCGTAGGACAGGCCGGCCACGGCCACGCAGCCGAGCGTCCCGAGGGCGATCATGCGACCGCGTGCGGCGGGCTTCGCCACGGGCTTCACCGGCCGCGCCAGTGCCGGCTTGGCCGGAGCCGGCTTGGCAGGAGCCGGCCCGCGGGAGCCGGTGTCGCGCCTTTCGCTCGGGTCGATGGCAACCTGCATCATCGGGCGAGATCTCTAGCAATGCTCGAAAAAAACGTTTGACCGTCACGGAATCGCGACGGCGTAGTGCCGACGTGAGGCCGACATTCGGGCACAAAGATGTCCTCGGACACCTCGCCAGTCACGCCCGTGTCGTCGCTCACATGAATCTCGATAAAGCATTGTCGCTTAACGCTCGGTATCCGGCGAGGACTTGAGGCCGACGACCATTTCCAGATGGCCTTGCGGCGGGGAGAAAGGAGCGCGGTGCGCGCCGTTCCGGATGCGCGCATTCCAAGCGGATGGGATATCGCTACAAGCGCGACGCCGCCCCCGATCCATCCCGGTACGATCGACGATGACCCTGTCTCCCCCCGGCCCTCCCCCCGTGGAAACCGCGAGTGGCGCCTCGCGACGCCCGACCTGGGCCGCCCTGCCGACGCGGGCACGCCTCGTCGTCCTCGTCCTCGCCATCGACCTCCTGGCCGCCCTCGTCTCCTTCAGCCTGATCGTGGTGAACGCCCGCTCGGCGGTGGAGGTGGAGATGAAGGCGGCTTTGGCCAATATCGAGCTGATCGTCTCCGATACGATCGGTCTCGCCCAGTCCGATTCGCCCGCGCGCCTGCTCCAGACCCTGGAACTGCGCGTCCAGGGGCTTCGCCACGTCCGGGTGGCGGTGTTCGATGCGGAGGGGCGCAAGGTGGCCCTCGCCAATCCCCGCCCCCGCCGCGAGACCCATCTGGCGCCACGCTGGTTCGCCGAGCTGATCGCCCCGACGCCGCAGCGGGACGACCTGCCCATCGTGGCGCAGGAGCAGCGGATCGGCACCGCCCTCATCACCACGGAGCCCCTCGACGAGATCGACGAGGTCTGGGGCTATACCGTCTCCCTCTCGCTGGCGAGCCTGTGCCTCAATCTCGGCCTGCTCGGCGCCCTCTACATCGCCTTCGGCCGGGTCCTCGCCCCCCTGACCCAGCTCGCCGACGGGCTGACCCAACTGGAGCGGCACGATTACACCGCGCGGCTCGACCCGCCGGCCTCGCGGGAACTCGCCGTCATCGCCGAGCGCTTCAACAGCGTGGCCGGGGCGCTCGCCGAGGCCCGCGCCGCGAACGGCCGCCTCAACCGGCAGCTTCTCACCGCCCAGGACGACGAGCGGCGCCGCACGGCCCTGGAGCTCCACGACGAGTTCGGCCCCTGCCTGTTCGCCCTGGAGGCGAACGCCGCCTCGGTGACGCGGATGGCGCAGGGCGCGACCGAGCCCGACCGCAGCAAGCTCGCCGCCCGCGCCGAGGAGATCAGCGCCATCGTCGGTCAGGTCCAGGGCCTCAACCGCGACCTCCTCAACCGCCTGCGCCCGCACGCCCTCGGGCAGGTGCCGCTCGCCGAGTGCCTGCAGCTGCTCCTGCGCAACTTCCGCAGCCGCCATCCGGGGACGACGTTCTCGGGGACGTTTACCGATCTCGCCCGCGGCTACGGCGACCTCATCGATCTCACGGTGTTCCGCTGCATCCAGGAGAGCATGACCAACGCCGTGCGCCATGGCGCGGCCCGCACCGTGACGGTGGAAGCGAGCGAGCGCGCGGCCGCCGACGAGCTCCGCCTCGTCATCCGCGACGACGGCTCCGGCCTGCCCGCCGACCACGGCACCCCGTCCGCCAGCCTCGATGGCGGGTTTCGCGGCGGAATGGGTTTATCGGGGATGCGGGAGCGCGTGGAAGCGCTCAGCGGCACATTTCGGCTTGACAATGCGGCGCCGGGGACGGTTGTCCGGATAGCGATACCGCTCGATCCCGAGCGGGCCGAGGACACGAGCCCGATCGTTCCCGCATGAACGCGTTCACACCGACATCGACCCAGGCGCCCGTCCTCGTGATCGACGATCATCCGATCGTCCTCCAGGGCTGCCGCCGCGTCCTCGAAGACGCCGGAATCGAGCGGATCGCCGAGGCCACCAGCACGGTGGCCGGCTATCGCCTGTTCTTCCGCCTGCGCCCGTCGATGGTGATCTGCGACCTGACCTTCCAGGGCAGCGGGCTCGCGGGTCTCGATCTCATCCGCCGGATGCGCAGCGCCTCGCCCGGCATCCGCATCCTCGTCTTCAGCATGCACAACGACCCGGTGATCGTCTCGCGCGCCCTGGAGGCCGGGGCGCTGGGCTACGTGCTGAAGGACCACGCCTCGGTGGAATTGTTCGAGGCGTTCGAGAAGGTCCGTTCCGGCCAGGTCTATCTCGACCGACGTCTGGCCACCGAGGTCGCCATGCTGCGCACCGATCCGCGCCGCACGCCCGAAAGCCAGTTGACCCCGCGCGAGCAGCAGATCCTCACCCGCCTCGCCCAGGGCAAGTCCTACGGCGCCATCGCGAGCGACCTGTCGGTGAGCTACAAGACCGTCACCAACGCCTGCTCGCAGATGCGCCAGAAGCTCGGCGTGCGGACGCTGGCCGAACTCATCCACGTGGCCGTGACCCAGGCGCAGCGGCAGGGCTGAACCGCGTCGCCGTCGTGACGGCGCGGGTGCCGGATGGTCAGCCCAGCCCGCCCATCTCCCGCACGATCGCCCATTCCTCCTCCGTCACCGGCTGCACCGAGAGGCGGGAATTGTTGGCGAGCACCATCGCCTTCAGGCGCGGCTCGGCCTTGATCGCCTCCAGGGTCACCGGACGCGCCAGCGGCTCGATGGCCCGCAGGTCGACCATGCCGAACCGGCCGGTCGGGTCGGTGTCGTCGGGATAGTAGGGGCGGATCACCTCGACGATCCCCACCACCGCCTTGCCCTCGTTGGAATGGTAGAAGAAGCCGCGCTCGCCCACCTGCATCGCCATCAGGTTGAGCTTGGCCACGTGGTTGCGCACGCCGTTCCAGGGCGTGCCGTGCTCCCCCGCCTCGACCTGCTGGTCCCAGGACCAGGTCTTGGGTTCGGATTTGTAGAGCCAATACGCCATCGCTCGCCTTTTCGATCGTCGCGCCTCCTTAGCGCGGGAAAGCGTGGCCGTCAGGCGTCGCGGAGGGCCGATCCCCAATAGCGCAGGCTGTCCTCGTTGATGGGCGCGCCGGCTTGCGCGTTGCGCGCGGTCACGAAGGCGTGGAACGCCTCCGCTTCGGCGGGACCGAGAAGGAGGCGGATCGCGGTGAGGATCCGGGTGATGCGCAGGTGGTTGTGGTCGTAGGGGCGGAGCCAGCCGTCGGTGCGGGTATAGAAGAGCCGCATCCGCGCCAGCGCCGCGCGCAGGCCCGCTCGCGCGGCCTCGTCGGCGCGGATCGCCTCGGCCTCGTCGCGCCCGAGCACCGGGGCGCCCGGCACCGCGCGGCTGGCCTCGGCCAGGGGAAAGCACCATTGGATGTAGTCGTGGACGCCCTCGATCCGCGCATCGTCGAAGGCGAGGATGTCGGCGAGGATGCGACGCGCACCGTCGCGCCCGTGACCGGCAAGGTAAGCGTGGATCGGCCCCGTGCTCATTCGGCTTCCCGCTTGAGCGGGCGGGCGAGGAGGCCCGCCACCACGGCGTCGACGCTGGCCTCCCCGGAGACGATGGCGGCCACCGCCTCCGCCACCGGCATCTCCACGGCGTTGCGCCGCGCCAGGGCGATGAGGGCGGCGGCGGTGAAGGCGCCTTCCGCGAGCTTGCCGCCGGAGGCTTCCTCCGGGGTGGCCCCGGCGCCGAGGCGCTGGCCGAAGGCGAAGTTGCGCGATTGTGGGGAGGAGGCGGTCAATACGAGGTCGCCGAGGCCGGACAAGCCCATGAGCGTCTCGGGCCGCCCGCCATAGGCGCGGGCGAAGCGCATCAACTCGGCGAAGGCCCGTGCGATGAGGGCGGCGCGGGCGCTCTCGCCGAGGCCGCGCCCCGCGACGATGCCGGAGGCGATGGCGAGGACGTTCTTGCCCGCCCCGCCGATCTCGACGCCGCGCACGTCGTCGGTGTGGTAGACGCGCAGAGCCGGGCCGGACAGGGCGGCGGCGAGGCGGCCGGCCAGATCGCCGTCCCCGGCGGCCAGGGTCACGGCGGTGGGCAGGTTGCGGGCGACATCCGCCGCGAAGCTCGGGCCGGACAGGACCGCCACCGACGCGCCGGGCATCGCCTCGGCGGCCACCGCGCTCATGAAGGCGTCGCTGCCGCGCTCGATCCCCTTGGCGCAGAGCACGATGGCCGCCTGCGGATCGATGGACGAGCCCAGGGTCCCCAGAACGCCCCGAAGGGTCTGGGCCGGCGTCACCAGCAGGACGATGCCCGCCCCGGCGAGTTCGCGCGCTTCGCCGGTGGCGCGGATGCCGTCGTGCAGCGTCACGCCGGGCAGGTAGCGGGCGTTCTCGCGGCTGGCCTGAAGCCGTGCGGCGGCCTCCCCGTCGCGCAGCCACAGGGTCACGGGTCGCCCCGTGGCCGCCGCCGCGTTGGCCAGCGCCGTTCCCCAGGCGCCGCCGCCCACCACCGCAATCCGGTCGCTCATGATCGATGATCCTCTGGCGCCTGGTCCCCCTCTGCGAACGCCCCCTCCGCCGAGAGGCGATAGAGCACGTGCGGCTGGAGGGGGTGGTCCGCCGGCAGGGCGGGATGGAGGAAGTCCTCCGAGAAAGCCATGCCGAGCCGCTCCATGACCCGCCGGGAGGGTGTGTTGCCGGTGGCCGTGAAGGCGACCACCGCCGGCACGCCGCACCGCCCGAACAGGTCGGCGAGGGCGAGCGTGGCGGCTCGCGTGGCGAGACCGCGCCCCCAGGCCGAACGGGCGAGGCGCCAGCCGATCTCCACGTTCGCCCCCGCGGTCTCTCCGCCCGCGAACGGCATCGGCCGGATGAGCCGCATGGCGCCGACGAAGCCGACGAACCCCTCCCCCGGCACCTCCACCGCCCAGGGGCCGAACCCGTCGGACTCGAAGCGCCGGTCGATGGCCCGCGCCTCGATCAGGCTCTCGCTCCGGTTCTTGGTGGAGGGGAAATGCCGCATCACCTCCGGATCGGCATTGAGCGCGGCGAAGGGCGCGTCGTCGGCCCTGATCCAGCGCCGGAGGACGAAACCCTGCCCCGTGAGCGAGGCGGGGGTCGAGGTGGGGACCGCGCGCCCGATCTTGCCGCGCCAGGCGAGGGAGCGCCGGTTCAGGAGCCCGAGATCGGCCTTCGCCGCCAGCACCGCCTCGCCGAGATCGATGGCGAAGGCCAGTCGGTCGGGCGGCATGTTGGCCCAGGCCGGCGGGGCGACGCTCTCGCGCCAGGGGCCGCCGCAGGCATTGTCGAGAAGGATGCGCGCGAAGCAATGATCGACGCGCACCGGCCATTCCGGCCGGGCACGGGCGGCCTGGGGAAGCCGCCGGTCGACGAGGTCGCGCCAGCGCCTCTGCAGGGCGACGGGCGGCACGGTCCCTGTCAAAACACCCTCAGGCAACCGCCGCCGCCTCGGCGAAGGGCCAGCGGGCGCGGGCGGGCGCGGTGAGATCGTCCACGAGGCCGAGGCGCAGGCGCTCGATCCCCGCCCAGGCGATCATCGCGCCGTTATCGCCGCAGAGGGAGAGGGGTGGGGCCACGAAAGTGAGGCCGGCCTCGTTGGCCTGTGTCGTCAGCGCACGCCGGATCGCGCCGTTGGCCGCGACCCCGCCGGCGGCGACGAGGGCGGTCGGATGGCCCGCGATGGAGCCGAATTCGCGCAGGGCGACACGGACCCGGTCCACCACCACGTCCACCACCGCCGCCTGGAAACTGGCGCAGAGATCGGCCACATCGGCGCCGGAGAGCGGGGCCAGCCGCTCGGCCTCGATCCGCAGGGCGGTCTTGAGGCCGGAGAGGGAGAAGTTCGGCTCGCGGCGGCCGAGCATGGGGCGCGGCAGGGCGAACCGCTCGGGATTGCCGGTCTCGGCCATGCGCTCGACCTCGGGGCCGCCCGGATAGCCGAGGCCCAGGAGCTTGGCCACCTTGTCGAACGCTTCGCCGATGGCATCGTCCACGGTGGTGCCGAGGCGGACGTAATCGCCGACCCCCTTCACCGCCACGAGCTGCGTGTGCCCGCCAGAGGCGAGCAGCAGCAGATAGGGGAAGCCGATGCCGTCGGTGAGCCGGGCCGTCAGCGCATGCGCCTCCAGATGGTTCACCGCGATGAGGGGCTTTCGCGCCACCAGCGACAGGGTCTTGGCGGTGACGAGGCCGATCAGCACCCCGCCGATCAGGCCCGGCCCCGCCGCCACGGCGATACCGTCCACCTGCGACAGCGTCATCCCGGCCGTGTCGAGGGCGCGGGCCACGAGGCGGTCGAGGACCTCCACATGGGCGCGGGCCGCGATCTCGGGCACGACGCCGCCATAGGCCGCGTGTTCGGCGATCTGGCTCAGCACTTCGTTGGAGAGGATGCGGCCGCGCCCATCCTCGCCCGGCATGACGATCGAGGCGGCCGTCTCGTCGCAGGTCGTTTCGATGCCGAGGACGTTCATGGCGATGCTTTGGACTTTACGGAAACGGAGGTCTCCACCCTAGCCGGGCATGGCGCCCGAGGGCAACGATGGGCACCCGCCGAGTGGACGTGTCATCGAAGCGGCTTGCCAACGCCGCGGCGAAGGGCGAATCCGGGGTGATGGTGGCGATGCGGATATGGATCGCGCGGCCCGAGCCGGGGGCCACGCGCACGGCCGGGCGGCTCGCCGCTTTGGGCTACGAGCCTCTGGTGGCGCCGGTCCTCGTGGTGGAGGCGACCGGTGCGCCCCTGCCTCCGGGCGTCTTCGACGGCATTCTCGTCACCAGCGCGAACGCGCTTCGGCAAGCCTCGCAGTGGCGGCCGATACACCACCTCCCCGTCTTCGCGGTGGGCGTGCGCACGGCGGCATTGGCGCGCGAATGCGGGTTCGTCTCCGTGAAGACGGCGGATGGCAACGCCGCCGATCTCGTCGACCTCGTGGTGCGGGAGGTCTCTTCGGGAGCCTCGCTCCTGCATCTGGCCGGAGAGGACCGCAAGGCGGAGCCGGCGGCATCCCTGACCCGAGCGGGATTCCGGGTGACGACCCACATCGCCTATGGGGCGCGACCGGTGGCCTCGCTGCCGACCGTCGTGGCGACGGCGCTCGGGCCCCCCTCCACCCTGACAGGCATGCTGCACTACTCACGAAGAAGCGCGGCCACGGCTTGCGAACTCGCTTGGCAAGCGGGATATGGCGGAGCTTTCGCGGCGCTCAGGCATTACTGCTTGTCGGCGGACGTGGCGGTTCCCCTGGCCCAGGCCGGGATCGCCCCCCATTTCGTCGCGGAACAGGCCAACGAGGAATCACTTCTCGCGGGTCTGACATCAGGTTTCCGACAAGCGGTCTCGCCGAGGCCGCGGCCTCGGTGTTAGGACGAACGCATACGCTGTGACCGCAGGGCGGCAGACCGAGCGCGACACGCGCCGGGGGTGCTTCATGCGGCAGACGCAAGTCGGGAAGGGAGCAAGACGCCCGTGAATCCATCCAACAGCGACGGAAAAGGTCCGGGAACTCCGACGGGGCCGAACGGCCCCAAGCCAGAAGCAGGCAAGCCCGAGGCGGCCAAGCCTGAGACGGCCAAGCCCGTCACGACGACTCCCGGCTCCACGACGCTCGGTGCCACGCCCCCCGGCGCGACCAATCCCGGTGCGGTCAAGCCGTCGACGCAGCCTGCGGCATTGCCGTCTCAGCCGGCCAGGACCGATGCACCCAAGCCCGCCGTGCCGCCGGTCTCGACGGCTCCCAAGCCTCCCGAAGCCAAGCCCCTGGAAGCAAAGCCGGGCGATACGAAGCCCGATGCCGCGAAGGCGGCTGCTCTCCAGAACGAGCCCGTCAAATCCGAGCCTCCGAAGCCGGCGGCATCGCCCTTCGACGCCGGCAAGGCCGGTGGTCTCAAATCCGAGCCCGCCAAATCCGAGCCTCCCAAGGCTGAGCCGTTCAAATCCGAGCCTCCCAAGGCCGCCGGTCCGGGCGCTGCGGGCGCAAATCCGTCTTCCATGAGGACCGACCCGCCGAAGACCGGCGCATCCGGCAGCGGCGCTCAGTCCATGTCGTCGAAGGCGGATCTCACCGATGGGCCGATCATCGACCTGAAGGCCAAGCGGGTTCCCGATCCGGCCGAGGCCGCGAAGACCGGCTCCGCGTCGAGCGCGACGAAGCCCTCCGGCTCGGGCACCTTCACCACGAGCGCGGACAAGGCCTCCTCCCCGTCGGATGCCAAGCCCACTGGCTCCGATACCAAGCCCACTGGCTCCGATGCCAAGCCCGCCGGCTCCGATACCAAGCCCGCCGGCTCGACGACGCCCAAGATCGGCCCGGCCGTTGCCGCGACCGAACCCAAGCGCAGCGGCGCCGGCTTCGGCTCGGTAGCGGCGGCTGGGCTCCTCGGCGGCGTGATCGGCGCGGGCCTGCTCTTTGCCGTCGAGCGTTCCGGTGCCCTTGGGGTCGCTGACGACGGGCGCATCGCCGCCCTCGACCAGAAGATCGCGACGCTCGCGCCGAAGGACGCCCTTGCCGCCCTCGACAGGCGGATCGGGGCCAACGAGGCCACCCTGAAGCCGCTGCCGGAGGCCATCCGCTCCGCCGATGCGGCCGCCAAGGACGCGTTGCAGAAGGCGGGTTCCGTCTCGGCGAGCCCGCCGGCCGAGGGGTCCGCCCCCGCGGCGGCCCTGCCGCAGGATCTCGTCGCCCGCCTCGACGGGCTCGACCAGCGCGTGGCCGCCCTGCAGGAAGAGCCCGGCCGCGACCAGTCCGGCAACGCCGCCCTCACCGCGATCTCGCCCCAGGCGCTGTCCGGCCTCGACGACAGGCTTAAGGCCGTCGAGGGCAAGGTGGAGAATGCGGCCAAGCCCGCGTCCGACGATGCCCTGGCGAGCCAGGTCACCGCTCTGAAGGGCGACCTCGAGAAGAGGACCAAGGCGAGTTCGGAGGCGGACGAGGCCCTGACCCAGAAGCTCGCCAGTCTCCAGCAGACCCTGGAAGCGCGGGTGAAGGCGGCCACGGAAGCGGTCCAGGCAGCGACGCAGGCGAGCCAGCAGGCGGTCGACGCCAACAAGACGCAGGCGGCGGAAGCGGCCAAGGGCGTCGAGCGTCTCCTCCAGGCTCAATCCGAGAAGATCGCCGGCCTCGACAAGGCCGTGGCCACCCGTGCGGAGGCCTCCACCGTCCAGGCCGCCATGCGGGTCGTGGCGGCGGATCGCATCGTCGGCGCGCTGAACACCGGCTCGCCCTATGCCGATGCGCTGGCGGCCCTGCGCAGTTCCGAGCCGGGTGATCCGGCGCGGCTTACCGCCGTCGCGGCCTTCGCCGACAAGGGCGCCCCGACGGCGCGGAGTCTGGCGGCCGAGTTCCGCCCCATCGCCGAGCGGATCGCCGCGATCCGCAAGGCGGCCCAGGCGAAGTCGGTGGCCGAGACCGGCGACATCAAGCAGCGCCTGATGAGCATGGCCGAATCCATCGTCCAGGTCCGCAAGGTCGACGCTCCCGCCGCCCCCGGCGAGGCCGCGGCCGAGGACGCCGTGCCGAAGGTGCAGGACGCCCTGGATCGCGGCGCCATCGCCGAGGCGGCCAAGGCTTTCGCCGGCCTGCCCGAGGATGTGCGCACGCAGTTCGGCGAGTTCGGCACCAAGCTCGCCTCGCGCGCCGCGGCGGGTGACGCCGCGCAGGCGCTGCTGGCGGATGCGTTCAAGGCGCTGCCCTCCACCGGCGCCGCCCGGTGAGGATCGCCCCTCCGGTTCGGCCGTCCGGCATGCCGGGCGGTAGAACCTCGATCATCATCTGTGGGCGCGGCGCGCCCGCCTTTCCCGATACGCGCGTCCCCTCCCCGGCCGACGCCACCTTCCGGAGTTCGTGATCCCATGTGGCGCGCCCTCGCCTTCCTAGCCCTTCTCGCCCTCGCCGCCTTCGGGGCGACGTGGATCGCCGACCGCCCCGGCACGGTCACCATCGTCTGGAACGGCTACGAGCTCGCCACCAGCCTCGCCATCGCCCTGATCGGCGTACTCATCGCCGCCATCGTCATCGGCTTCATCTGGGCCATCGTGCGGGGCATCATCACCCTGCCGGAGACCCTGGTCCGCGGCTCCAAGGAGCGGCGCCGGGCCAAGGGCTTCTCCGCCCTCTCGCGCGGCATGGTCGCGGTCGGCTCGGGCGACCCGCTCGCGGCACGGCGGCACGCCAGCGATGCCGAGCGCCTGCTCGGCGCCGAGCCCCTGGCGCTCCTGCTGAAGGCGCAGGCGGCGCAGATTTCCGGCGACCGCGAAGCGGCGGAACACGCGTTCCAGCGCATGGCCAACGATCCAGAGACGCGGGTGCTGGGCCTGCGCGGTCTCTTCGTCGAAGCCCGCCGCCGCGAGGACGACGTCGCTGCCCGCGCCTATGCCGCCGAGGCCGCACGCCTCGCCCCCAGCGTCACCTGGGCCAACGAGGCCATGCTCGAGGCGCAATGCGCCGATGGCGATTGGAGCGGTGCCGTCCAGACGGTGGAGCGCCGCGCCTCCTCGGGCCTCATCGAGAAGGGGCTCGCCCGCCGCCAGCGCGCCGTGCTCCTCACCGCCGCCGCCCAGACCCGCGAGGCGGGTGAACCCGAGGCGGCGACGCAGCGCGCCCTCGACGCGGTGAAGCTGGCGCCGGACCTCGTCCCCGCCGCCTGCGTCGCCGGACGCCTCCTGGCGCGGCGCGGCGACCTGAAGAAAGCCGCCAAGATCGTCGAGGCGGCCTGGCGCGCCAATCCCCACCCGGATCTCGCCAAGGTCTATCTCGGCCTGCGGGTCGGCGATTCCGTGCGCGACCGGCTCGCCCGGGCGGAAAACCTGGCGCGGATCTCCACCTGGCATCCCGAAGCCCGCCTCGCTCTGGCGCAGGCGGCCCTGGAAGCGCAGGAATTCGGCAAGGCCCGCGAGGCCCTGTCGCCTCTCATGGCGGACCGCCCCACGGTGCGCGCCTGCCTGACCATGGCGAAGGTCGAGGAAGCCGAGCACGGTGCCGGCTCCGGCCGGGCGCGCGAATGGCTGGCCCGCGCCGCCCATGCCCCGCGCGATCCGATGTGGATCGCGGACGGGGTCGCCTCGGAGCGCTGGGCGCCGGTCTCGCCGGTCACCGGCCATCTCGACGCCTTCGTCTGGAAGGCACCGACCGAACTGCTCGAAGGCCCGTCGGACAACGACGTGACCGGCGACCTCGACGACGGGGACGACCGCAGCCAGCCGGCGCTCGCGACCTCGATTCCGGGCACGGAAATGCCGGCCCCGGTGAGTGCACCCGTGGCCGCGCCGACGAAGCTTGCCGAACCGACGGCCGTGAACGGGGCCAAGATGGCCTCGGCCCCCTCCGCGCCGTCCACCGGACCGATGGCGCCGGGCGCCGCGACACCGGTGGTGTTCCCGCCGCCGAAGGGGCCCGATTCCACGGCCGAGACCAAGGCCCGGCTGGTCGGCTGATCCCGCAATGGGGCAAGAAGGGCGCCGCCGCGGCGGCGCCCTTTAAAGGTCGGTTCACGCAAGCTCGCTAAAGCTGTGTCCAGCGAGTTCTGCGTAAACGAAGTGCCATGTCCCCATCTCTCGACGATGCGCCGGACTTCTCCGGCCTGATCGAACTGTCGCGTCTCGGTGACCTCGATCTGAAACCTGTCATCCTCCGGGTGCAGACCGATCTGTTCCTCACCGCCTCGGTGCGGGACCGGAAGACGGTGGAGGCGTTCGAATCCCTCGCCGGCGGTCTCATCCCCACCGTCGACGACGAGACGGCGGAGATCGTGGCGCGCAAGCTGGCGCCCTTCCCCGCGACCCCGCAATCCGTACTCGCGGCGCTCGCCGCGCGCGGCGGCGAGATCCGGGATCTCATCATCGCGCAGGCGCCGGACCTCTCGGCCCGCGTGATCGAAGCCGCCCTCGCCGACGGCTCCGACATCGCCGCCGCCATCGCCCGCAGGGCCGATCTGAGCCGCAGCCTCATTGAGGAAATGGCCTCGCGCGACGTGGCCGCCATCGATCTCGCCCTGGCCGAGAACTGGCAGCTCGCTCTTCAGGGCACCACCATCGCCCTCCTCGTCGGCCGCGCGCGGACGAAGCCCGACCTGGCCCAGGCGCTTCTCGCCCGACCGGATCTCGCCCCGGGGGACCTGGCACCGCTGTTCCTCTTCGCCGACGAAGAATTGCGCGAGGCGATCGGCCGGGCGGTCGGTTCGCGCGCGGCCCTTCGGCCGTCGCCCCCCATGCCGCGCGAGGCGGGCGCCGTCCTCACCGGCTTCTCGGGCAGAAACGATGTGGCCGGTTTCGTCGCGGCCCTCGCCGAGATGCTCGGCCTGCCGCGCAACTTCCTTGGCGCGACGCCGGATCCGAGCCAGCGCTACGAACTCCTCACCCTCGCCCTTCGCGCGGCCGGACTGCACGAAGAGGAGGCGGTGTATGTCTTCCTCACCCTCAACGAGACCGTGGCGCGTTCCGTGGACCGGGTCTACGACCTGGTGAAACTGTTCCGCACCATCCCCAGCGGCGCGGCCCGCGACCTTCTCAGCGCGGTCCTCGACAAGCCGCTGCCCGAGCGGCTCAACGGCGGCACTGCCCACCAGCCCTACACCGCCCCCGATGCGGTCCGCCCGCGCATGGCGCCGGCCGCCGCAGAGCGTGCGCCGCTTCGTCCCGCCCTCCCCGGCCGCGTGAGGCAATCGGCGTCGAACTGACCCTCGCCGGGGCCTCGCCTCGTCCTATTCGGCGAGATCGAGGTGGTGGCGGCCCTGGCGGTCGTCGATCTCGATGATCCAGAGATCGTCGTCGAAGCGCAGTTCCTTGCCGAGGCGGAGCTCGACATCGGGCGGCGAGGCTTCGCTCATCAACCGGACGAAGCTGCGATCGGCCCCGTCCCCGGTATCGACGAGGGATTGCGGGGCCGGACCATAGAGATCGGCCCGGCCATCCAGGCGATCGACCTTCACGAAGATCGCCCCCGCCTCGGGCGCGCCGCGCCGACGCTGCACCGCGTCGATCCCCTCGACGGCAAGACGGCGGAGATGGGCGGAGACCCAGAAATCGGAGCGCAGGCGAGGCATGGCCCGCCTATAGCACCGAAGGCATGGCGCGGGGACCGGCCTGACGGATGCCCGCCGGAGAAGGCACTCAGAACCGGAAGGTATTCCGGCCGGCGGCTTTGGCACGATAGAGCGCCCGGTCGGCGGCGGACAGCAGGACGTCCGGAGACGTACCATCGCGCGGCGCGCGGGCGATGCCGACGCTCAATCCGACACGGAACTCCTGGCCGCCATGAGGGATCGGCGCGCCGACCGCGGATACGAGGCGCTGGGCCAGCTCGGGCAGTTCCGATTCATCGGCGGTCAGGATGGCCGTGAACTCGTCACCTCCCAGGCGGGCAACGAAATCGTCCTGCCTCAGCTCAGCGCGCAGACGGGCCGCGCAGACCCGCAGGACGCTATCGCCGGCCGCATGACCCATCGTGTCGTTGATGCCTTTGAAGTTGTCGAGGTCCATGTAGAAGAGCGCAACACTCTCTCCGGTGCCGCTCGAGCGGTCGAGCGCGCTTTGAAGGCGTTGGCTGAACTGCGACCGGTTGGGCAGGCCGGTGAGCGGATCGAAAGACGCAAGCTGTTCCAGCCGCTCTTCGAGCAGCTTGCGCCGCCCGACGTCGCGAACAGAGACGACATAGCCGTTCGGCACCTGCGAATCGGGATCGCGGCTCAAGCGCAGGGATGCTTCCATCCAGACCCACGCACCGTTCTTGTGCTGGAGACGCAGTTCGATGACTGCGACGTCGATATGGCCGTCGCGCACGTTCTGCATGAAGCGCCCGAAGTTCGGGATGTCGTCCGGGTGGGCAATGTCGATCGCCTTGCGTCCCACCAGTTCCTCCGGCTCGTATCCGAGGAGCGTCCGGATGGAGGGTGAGACGTAGAGGCGGATACCGTCGAGATTGCCGCGAATGATCGTATCGGTGGACATTTCCGCGAGGTGACGGAACTCCGCCTCCCGCTCCGTGGCCCCGCGCACGGCACGGGCCAGATCGTAGATTTGCCCGGCCATGGCGGCGAGGTCGGTGAGGAGCCTGCTCTTCTCTGGCGAGCCGGCTTGCGGACGGGCATCCAGCACCGACAGACGGCCGACCTGATCCGGGCCGAACGGGGCGCTCGCAAAGAAACCGACGTCGCCGTTACCGGCCGGCAGCCATCCGGTGAAGGCCGGGTCGGTTCGCGTGTCGCCGCACCAGAGGGCGGGCCACTCCCAATCGGGCCTCCCATCGGCCATCTCAGCGGCATTCCTCAGCTGGGGGCCGGCGTCGGGGCCAAGATCCGTCCAGGTCCGGGGCTCGCCACGAAGACAGACGGTGGCGGCCGACGCATTGAAGAGCGCCCGCGCGATCCGGCAGCATTCCGAGAATTCAGGTGCCGGCAGGATCGGCAGTGCAAGGCCGCCGATCGATCCCACCTTTTCGTATCCCGTCATACCGCGGATGCCGATCTCTGCGTGACCAAGGCATTGTCAACAGCAAATGGGTTAATATGCGATGATTGGGAAAAGCTTCGCGCCAGTAGATCGGGTGCTCGATGCAATCGGCACCGGACGGCGATGACCGCGGCGAGCGCGAGGGCGGAGGTATTCTTGCGCGTCGGCTCGTCGTGGCGGGTGGCGAGACGACGCAAGCGTTCGACATGGCGCCCGGCTCCCTCGCCCTTCGTTGAGCTCTGAGCTTCGGCGGTCTATGCAGACCCCATGGACCTCCAAGTTTCCGCGAGTCGCTCACCGGCTCCCATCGCCTGCAAGCTGCCGCTTTACGGGAAGGCGGCGCCGTTCCTGCCCATGAGCCGCGCCGAGATGGACGCGCTCGGGTGGGATGCCTGCGACATCATCCTGGTGACGGGTGACGCCTATGTCGATCATCCGAGCTTCGGGATGGCGATCATCGGCCGGCTGCTCGAATCGCAAGGGTTCCGGGTCGGCATCATCGCCCAGCCCGACTGGCAATCGGCGGAGCCGTTCAAGGCGCTCGGCCGGCCGAGGGTGTTCTTCGGCGTCACAGGCGGCAATCTCGATTCGATGGTGAACCGCTACACGGCGGATCGTCGCCTGCGAAGCGACGACGCCTACACGGCGGGCGGACAAGGCGGCGCCCGCCCGGACCGCTGCACCATCGTCTACACGCAGCGCTGCCGCGAGGCCTACAAGGACGTGCCGATCGTCCTCGGCGGCATCGAGGCGTCCCTGCGCCGCATCGCCCATTACGATTACTGGTCCGACAAGGTGCGCCGGTCGATCCTGGCGGACGCGAAGGCCGATCTGCTGCTCTACGGCAATGCCGAGCGCGCCGTGGTCGAGGTGGCGAACCGCCTCGCCGCCGGCGCGGCGCCGAACGAACTCGACTCGGTCCGGGGCGTGGCCCTGTTCCGCCGCGTGCCCGAGCATTACACCGAGCTGCCCGCCGACGATCTCGATTCGGCCGACGAGGCCGCTTCCCGCCGCCCCGGCGAGACCGTGATCCGGCTCCCCGCCTACGACGAGGTCAAGGACGACAAGGAGGCCTATGCCCGCGCCTCGCGGGTGCTGCACCGGGAGGCCAATCCCGGCAACGCCCGCCCCCTCGTCCAGCGCCACGGCGACCGCGACCTGTGGCTGAACCCGCCGCCGATCCCGCTCTCCAGCGACGAGATGGATGCGGTCTACGACCTGCCCTACGCCCGCGCGCCCCATCCCTCCTACGGCGACGCGAAGATCCCCGCCTGGGACATGATCAAGTTCTCGGTGACGATCATGCGCGGCTGCTTTGGCGGCTGCACCTTCTGCTCCATCACCGAGCACGAGGGCCGCGTCATCCAGAACCGCTCGGAGGGCTCGATCCTGCGCGAGATCGAACTGATCCGCGACAAGACGCCGGGTTTCACGGGCGTGATCTCGGATGTGGGCGGACCCACGGCCAACATGTACCGGATGGCGTGCAAGGACCCGAAGATCGAGGCGGCCTGCCGCCTGCCGTCCTGCGTCTTCCCGGACATCTGCCCGAACCTGAACACTTCGCACGACGACCTGATCCGGCTCTATCGCAAGGTCCGCGAGGTGGAGGGCGTCAAGAAGGTGATGGTCGCCTCCGGCGTGCGCTACGATCTGGCGGTGCGAAGCCCCGAATACGTCGAGGAGCTCGTGACCCACCATGTCGGCGGCCGTCTCAAGATCGCCCCCGAGCACACCGAGCGCGGCCCCCTCGACCTGATGATGAAGCCGGGAATCGGCACCTACGACCGCTTCAAGGAGATGTTCGACGCCGCCGCCAAGAAAGCCGGCAAGAAATACTACCTGATCCCGTATTTCATCGCGGCGCATCCGGGCACGACCGACGAGGACATGATGAACCTCGCCGTCTGGCTCAAGAAGAACGACTATCGCGCCGATCAGGTCCAGACGTTCCTGCCCTCGCCCATGGCGACGGCCACGACCATGTATCACACCGAGATCAACCCGTTGCAGGGCGTGCGGCGCGGCGGCAGCGAGCCGGTGGACGCGATCAAGGGGATGCGGCAGCGCCGGCTGCACAAGGCGTTCCTGCGCTACCACGATCCGGAGAACTGGCCCTTGTTGCGCGAGGCGCTGCGGGCCATGGGCCGGGCGGACCTCATCGGGCCGAGGCCGGACCAGCTCATTCCGTCCTCGCAGCCGCCGGGAACGGGCTCGGGTAAGCCGGGAGGCCAGCCACGCCCCATGCGCCATCCGGGCGCGCCGCGCTTCACCACCAAGGGCGTGCCGCTGCGGAAATGACGGTCTCGCCCGTGCGATAGCCGGATGCGTTGAAAGGCTTTCGGGGTTCTGCGCGCTGAGGCGGACACACGGAAAGCCACTCGTCGTGGGCCTACGATATTCACGCATCTCGCGGACACCGCGGGTCCCCTCTCCCGGAAGGAGAGAGAGCCCGTCGCGCTTCACGTCGAACCCTCTTGGATTTGGGGAACCAGCATCGACCAGATGTGTGTGTCCGGTAGTCTCACGGAGGCCGCGAGCCGCCTCCGAATGCCGGATTCCTTGCCCTACCCCTTGGTCGAACCGGCGCGCGAGGCGAGTTCGCGCAAGGTGCGACCGGCGGCGACGCCCTTGACCGGCAGCTTGCGGTCGCGCTCGAACTTCTCGATGGCCGCCCGTGTCCCGGGGCCGAGGACACCGTCGGCGACGAGCGGTCCGTATCCGAGCTTCACCAGCGCCCGCTGCGCCTGCGCCACGGCCTGATCGGGTTTCGGCGTCACCGAAGCCGTGGTCTCCCCGGCCTTGATGATGTCGGCGATGACGTCGCGCTTGGTGGAGGGCGCGGCAGCCGCCGGCTTAGGCACGGGTCTCGCCGCCTCGGTCGCTGGCACAGCCTTCGGTTCGGGAACCGTTTCCACCTTCGGCGCCTCGATCCGGCGCGGCGGGGCCTCCGCGACCTTGACCGGCTCGGGCGACGGGCCGGCCGTGGGCTTGGCGGCGGCGGTGCCTTTGCCGAGGGTCGGGAAGAGCGGCGCGGGGTGGCGTCCCCCCTGGTAGCCCAGCGCATTCATGGCCACGGCCGCCACCGCGCCGATGGCCACCACCGAGCCGAGCACTTCGCCGGGCCGGCGCAGGCAGAGCCGGCCGAAACTGCCGATGGCCGACGCCACGCCGCGCAGCCAGCCGAAGGCCGGCCGGCGGGCGGGGGTGGAGGCGGGTTTCCGGCGCGGAGCGGCGGTCTGCGCGGCCCTGGTGGGAACGACGATCTCGCGCTGGTCGCGCTTCGGCAGCGGTTCGCGCATGGTCTATCCTCTCAAACGCAGAAAACGGCCCGACAGGTCGAGCCGAAAACGGGTCGGTGGCATCGCCGGGACGCAGGATCCGACGGTAAGCTGCGCACCTCGTCCCGGATGCCGGCTCCGGGACGAGGTGCGCGTCGGGTTGCGGTGATCGGACAAAGGGCTCATCCGGCGCGCTGCATGGGAATGTAGCGCTCGCTCACCGCTTCGGGCGCGGGGTCGAACAGACCGATCGGGCGGCGCACCGGGACTACAATCCCCTCCGCGACCGGCAGGGGCGCCGAGCGACGAACCCCCGTGCGGATCGGGGCCGGGGGAGCGGTGCTGGAGCCGCGCCGGCAATCGATGGGCAGCGTCACGGTCACGCTGGTGCCCTGGCGCTCGGCGCTCTCGATAGAGATGCTGCCGCCATGGAGGCCGACGAGCCCCTGCACCACCGAGAGACCGAGCCCGGTTCCCTCATGGGTCCGGTCGTATCCGCCGCCCGCCTGGAAGAACGGGGCGCCGATGCGGGGCAGGTCGTCGGCGCCGATGCCGATCCCCGTATCCGCCACCACGATGTCGAGGTGCGACGCGCTTCGCCGCACGGAGACCTCGACCCGCCCGCCTGGCGCGGTGAATTTCACCGCGTTGGACAGGAGGTTGATGAGCACCTGCCGGCAGGCGCGTGCATCCGCCGTGATCTCGATGCCCGCAGCGTCGGTGCCGCGCACCAGGGTGATCCCGCCCTGATCGGCCCGCAGCTGCATCAGGTCGCAGCAGGTCCGCACGAGGGATCCCACATTCATCGTCTCGGGAACGTAATCGAAATTGCCGCTCTGGATCCGCGACATGTCGAGGAGCGCGTTGACCACGTCGAGGAGATGGCGCCCGGAGCTGCCGATGATCTCGGCATATTCGCGGCTGCGCTCGGGGCCGAGGGTCATGGAGCTCTGGCCGGCGAGGACTTCCGAGAAGCCGATGATGGCGTTGAGCGGCGTGCGCAGCTCGTGGCTGACGGTGGCGAGGAAGCGGCTCTTCAGGTCGTCGGCGCGCTCGGCCTCGGCGCGGGCGTGCTCAAGCTCCTCCGCATGGCGACGATGCTCGCTGACGTCGCGGGTCACGGCGACGACACTCGAGCCCTCGACCCCCGACTGGGTGCCGGCGATGCGGTGGGCCCGCATCTCGGCGAAGATCACCCGCGGCTCACCTTCGGCGCGCAGGGCTGCCGGGTCGAGATGTAGGCGGAACTGGACGGTGGCCGGCTTTCCGCCGGCAGCGACGTCGCTGATCGTCTGCAGAAGGGCCGGACGGTCTCCCACATGGACCCGGTCGAGGAGCCCGTGTCCGCGCAGGCGAACGGACTCGACGCCGACGAAGCGCGACGACGAGGCGCTGGCTTCGATGACGCGACCGTTCCGGTCGTGCCAGGTGACGAGGTCGTCGATGGCCGAGAGCAGCATGCGGTCGCGCATCTCGTTGTCGCGCATCCGGGCGAGCCAGCGGCCTTCGTGGCGCAGATGCTCCATGGCCTGGGCGGCCACGTGACCGATGGCCGTGATGGCGAAGACCGGCATCGCCAGGGAACGGGACAGGTCGAGGAGAGGCAGCGAAATGGCGCCGTGCGGCAGGAACGCCACGACGAGAGCGCCGATCATCGCCACGATGGCGGCGGCCAGCGTCGCCCGGCGCGAACCGGACACGACCGCCTCCAGCGGGATCGCCACCAGCCAGATCGCGGCGGCGGAGTTCACGCCGCCCGACATCAGGGCGAGGCAGACCACGAGGCCGGTGAGACCGGCCGACGAGATCGCATGGGCGACCCACAGGATTCCGGTCCGCGACAGGAACACGGCGGCGAAGACCGGCAGCATCAGGCTGGCGATGGCGAGGACTTCGAGGCCGGTAGGGACGCCCCGCCAGAGCAGGTAAGGCGGCAGGGCGGCCATCATCACGATCCCGGTCGCGAGGCGCGATACCAGGAACCGCTCGTGCCGGAACCGCACGGCATCGTCTTCGACCACCGACTCGTGGACGAGCCCGGCGAGCCGGAGATCGATCATGGAAGCCAGGCCGCTGTAGATACGCAATACGCACACGCACAGCGCGAAGTGCCTCGACGGCCGCTTCGTCGCCCCTTGCTGGACTTTGACTCGGGTTCGACTTGAACTCGACTGAGGCCAAACCTCGCAGACCGGACTTAAGCGAGTGTTGCGCAGACCCGACCGATTGTTCGCGGATGCTTTCCGGTCCGTAACCACGCCTATTCGGTGGACGGCCCCTTTCGGGGCACATCTCCCGCTATCCACAGGGCCGGGCACGACATGCCGGTTCGCAGGGGCATGGCGGCAAAGCCGCGTTCACCATGGTTCTCGATTTCAGGGCGTGCGTGAGAGGCGCTTTACGTTCTGCGCCGAGGCTCGGTCACAACGGGCCGCTCACGGCCGGCACCGAACCAACCCGGGACTTCCATGTCGTTCCTCATTCGCGCCTGCCTGGCGATCGGCATCCTCTCCTACCTGGCCGCCCATCGCGACGATCCGGGGCTCGCGGCGCGCCCGACGGCGCCGTCCGTGGAGAACGCCGCCTCTCTTGCCTGGGACGCCCTGCCGAGCGATGTCCGCGAGAAAGCACTGCGCCAGGGCGCCGACGCTTTGGTCCAGAAGGTGGCGGGGTCCGTCGCGAGCGCGTCGCGCGACACGCTGGCGGAGGCCGATCGCCGCCCAGCCTGGCGCGGCGTGGACGAGCGCTGATCGGGGCGCGGGCGCCCGAACCGACCGCCCCGTCCGTCAGATCTCGTAGGACGCCGCCTGTCGCGCGCGCAGGACGTAGAGCGAACGGGGATCGAGGCGCAGGCGCGCGTTGGGGGGAAACAGCGCCTGTCCGGCCTGGACCATGCCCGTCGGCCGGGTGGTGTCGAAGACGACCATCCAAGGCCCGCCGATGACCGGCGCCAGGGTGAAATCGATCGCCTCGTCGGCGGCGTTGATGAGGATCAGCAGGCGGTCCGCGCTCGGAAGGTCGTTGCCGATCTGCATGCCGAAGGCCTGCCGGTGACCATCGCCCCAGGCCTCGTCGTCCATCTCCGCGCCGCAGGGCGAGAGCCAGTGGACGTCGCGCAGCGGCCCGTCCCCGATGACGGCGCCGGTGAGGAAGGTCAGGCGGCGCAGGGCCGGCTGGTCGCGGCGCAAGGCCGTGAGGTTGGCGACGAACGCCGTGAGGCCGGGGTCGGGATCGGTCTCCCAATCGAGCCAGTTGACCGCGTTGTCCTGCGCATAGGCATTGTTGTTGCCGTTCTGGCTGCGCGACCGCTCGTCCCCGGCCAGAAGCATCGGCACGCCCTGGGCCAGGAAGGTCGTCGCCAGGAGATTGCGCTTCTGCCGCGCCCGCACGGCCAGGATCGCCGGATCCTCCGTCGGACCCTCGACACCGTAATTGCGCGATAGGTTGTGGCCGTGGCCGTCGCGGTTGTCCTCACCGTTGGCGTGGTTGTGCTTGTCCTCGTAGGCCACGACGTCGGCCAGGGTGTAGCCGTCGTGGCTCGCCACGTAGTTGATGCTGGCGAGCGGCGACCGGCCGGAGCCGGCGAAGATTTCCCGCGAGCCGGACAAGACCTGCGTGAGCTTCGGCAGGATACCGTGATCGCCGCGCCAGAAGCCGCGGACGCTGTCCCGGAACTGGTCGTTCCACTCGGCCCAGCCGCGCGGATAGGCGCCGAGCTGGTAGCCGCCCATGCCGATATCCCACGGCTCCGCGATCATCTTGGCGCGGGAGAGGATCGGGTCCTGGGCAATGGCCTGGAAGAAGGCGGCTTTGGCGGTGAAATCGTGCGGCGTGCGTCCGAGGCTGGTGGCGAGATCGAAACGGAACCCCGCGACGCCGTAGGCGGTCACCCAGTGCCGCAGGGAATCGAGGACGAGCTGCATCACCCTCGGGTGGTCGAGGTCGAGGGTGTTGCCGCACCCGGTGCAATCGATCTCCTGCCGCCGGTTCTCCGGGTTGAGCTTGTAATAGCTGGCATTGTCGATGCCCCGAAACGAAAGGGTCGGTCCGGTATGATCGGCCTCGCAGGTATGGTTGTAGACGACGTCGAGGATGACCTCGATCCCGGCGGCGGCGAGTTCGCGGATCGCCGCCTTGAGGCCCCCGGTCCCGGCCGCCCCGAGATAGCGCGGCTCCGGCGCGAAATAGCCGAGCGGCGAGTAGCCCCAGAAATTGACGAGCCCCTTCTCCACCAGGAACCGGTCGTCGGCGAAGGCCTGGATCGGGAGGAGCTCGATCGCCGTGACGCCCAGCTTCAGCAGGTGCTCGACGATCGCCGGATGGGCCAGGGCGGCGTAGGTGCCGCGCTCCGCCTCGGGGATCGCCGGATGACGCTGCGTCAGCGCCTTCACGTGGGCCTCGTAGATCACCGTCTGGCCCATGGGCCGGCGGATGGGATTGAGTGCCAGATCCGGCAGGTCGGGCGCCGTCACCACCCCGCGCGGCATGAAGGTCGCGCTGTCGCGCCGGTCGATCTGGTCCTCCCGCTGGAGGCCGCGACGGTGCCCGTAGAGGGAATCGTGCCAGCGTATGCGACCCTGGATCTCGCGCGCATAGGGGTCGAGGACGAGCTTGGCCGGATTGAAGCGATGGCCGTTGGCGGGCTCCCACGGCCCATGGACCCGGTAGCCGTAGAGTTGGCCGGGGAACACGCCGCGCAGGTAGCCGTGCCAGACATCGTCGGTGCGGCAGGGCAGCGGGACGACACGGCTCTCATGGCGCTCGCCCGGCTCGAACAGGCACAGATCGACGCCGGTGGCGTTCTCCGAGAACAGCGCGAAATTGACACCCCGGCCGTCGAAATGCGCCCCGAGAGGCCCGGGCACGCCATCGTCGATGCCGATCATAGATGTCTTTCGCAGGTGCATCGGCTCGCCGAACGCGAGCCGGAAATCGGAACGGGGTTAGGCAAGAACGATACCCCGGTCTCCCGCCCGCTGCCTATCCCGTCACGCTGCCGATAGAGACAATCAGGCCCTCCCTGTCGTACCGACGGGGAGGAAACCGCTACTCGGCGGCGGCGGCCGCGCGGGGTGGCTCGCGTTCGATGGTCCGGAAATTCTCGAGGTCGGTGAGGAAATTGCGCGCCCACCAATCCACGTCTTCGCGGGTCATGCGGTCGACCATGGGCTTCCAGCGCTCGATCCGCTCGCCGCGCGGCATGTAGAGCGCCGTGCGGATCGCTTCCGCCACCTCGAACCGGTCGTAGGGATTGACCAGCAGGGCCTCGGGCAGTTGCCGGGAGGCGCCGGCGAATTTCGACAGGACGAGGACGCCCGGATCGTCCGCCGTCTGGGCGACGATGTATTCCTTGGCGACCAGGTTCATGCCGTCGCGCATGGGCGTCACGAGGCCGACGCGGGCGGCGCGATAGAGACCCGCCAGGACGGGGCGCGGATAGGCCTTCGTCACATACTGGATCGGGGTCCAGTTGGGCTCACCGAGGGCGCCGTTGATCTCGCCGACGGTCTCGTTCACCTCGCGGCTGAGTTCTTCGTATTCCGGCACCTCGGTGCGGGATTTCGGCGTGATCTGCAGATAGACGACGTTGCCGCGCTGGTCTGGATTCGAGGCGAAGAAGCGGTCCACCGCCTCCATCCGCTCGGGCACGCCCTTGGAATAATCGAGCCGGTCGACGCCGATGAGGAGCTTGCGGGTGCGCAGGCCCGCCATGGTCTCGCGCACGGTCTTGTTGGCGCCGGCATTCTCCGCCGCCTCCTTGAACCCGGCGACATCGATGCCGATGGGGAAGCTGCGGATGCGGGTGCGGCGCCCGTCGACCATCAGCGAGCCGCCGCCGAGGGGGATCGCCCGCAGCTCGTCGATGAGGTTGCGCGAGAGGTTGTGCACGTCCGGGTCGGTCTGCAGGCCGATCAGGTCGTAATCGGCGATGCCGCGCAGAAGATCGTTGCTGGCGGGAAGCGTGTTAAACACGTCCGCGGCCGGCCAGGGGATGTGATGGAAATAGCCGATAGGGTTGGCGATGCCGAGGCCGCGCAGCTCCGAGGCGAGCGGCAGCAAATGATAGTCGTGGACCCAGATGATGTCGTCGGGCTCGATCAGCTTGGCGAGCGCCCGCGCGAAGATGCGGTTGACGCGCTGGTAGCCGGCATAATCCGAGCGGGAGAACGCACCGAGACCGAGCCGATAATGCATGATCGGCCAGAGGGCACGGTTGGCGAACCCGCTGTAATATTCCCGGTGGTCCTGGGGCGAGAGATCGAC
This sequence comes from Methylobacterium sp. Leaf85, assembly GCF_001422125.1. NCBI lineage: Bacteria > Pseudomonadati > Pseudomonadota > Alphaproteobacteria > Hyphomicrobiales > Methylobacteriaceae > Methylobacterium > Methylobacterium sp. Leaf85. Next base: position 55,020 of record NZ_LMME01000035.1, read on the forward strand.
GACGGCGTACTGGACACGCCCACGATCAATGAGCTCGGGCTCCTCGGACGGGTCCTCGACGACTTTGCCGCTCCACCCGAACCACAGACCTTCATAGGAGGTGAAGGCCTCCTTGACGGCGACCGCCAAGCCTCCGGCGGCAACGGATTTCCCGCTGTCCTCGGGGATGGCCACACGGTTCGATACGATGACAAGGCGTGCCACTCAGCGGGCTCCGGTCCTCAGCGTGCAGCGCACCAGGGGCGCGCCGGACAAGACATTCCGATGTTCAACGCGCGTAACGCGACCGTGATCCGTCCGATACAGCCACGTCTGTTCATATTCCGTCAGTCAACCTAACCGACCGCATCGCCCACGGCCAGGGCAGGCAAGGACGAATGTCGGTTCCGCAGTGGATCACCCGACCCGTCCCCCGCCCGACGATGCCGGTCCGTCGTCGGTTTTGCGACGCCGAACGGTCTTATGGGAAGGCGGCCCGGCGCGCATCGGCGGGGATGTCGCGGCCGGTCCCTCGCCCACCGTTCGACGATGAGCATTCCTTGCGGAACCGCGTCTGTTTCCATGTTGTTGAAGAGCCACAAGTGACACAGCCCACAAGTGATCGAGGAGTATGCGCGTGAACGCAAATCAACCCACTGGCCCGGCATCCGCGGCGAACGCCCCCGGGATCGGCTCCGGCGAGGCTGCTGCTCCGACCGGTGATTGGCGTGCGCTGAAGGGCGATGTCGAGGGCATCGCCGACGTGGCCGTCGAGCGCGGCCGGGGCTTCGTCGCCGCCGCGCGAGCCCAGGCCACCGACTATGCCGATCGCCGCAAGGGCGACGCCGCCCAGTCGGTGAACGATCTCGCCCAGGGCTTGCGGGATTCGAGCAAGTCCTTCGAGGAGCAGCCGAACATCAAGGCGTTCTTCGACAGCGCCGCCGAGGGGCTCGAGCAGCTCGGCACCTCCATCGAGAACCGCAGCTTCGCCGAGTTCTACGACGAGGCGGAAGCCTTCGCCCGCCGCGCTCCCGTCGCCGTTGCCGTCGCGACCTTCGTGACCGGCTTCGTCGTCTCGCGCTTCATCAAGTCGTCGAGCATCGCGCCCCACCGCGATGCCCGCGACGCGTTCCGCAGCTAGGCCGGACGTCATGTCGAACGGCCCGCAATCCAGCATTCAAAGCCTCGTCGGCGATGCCCTGCGCGAGACCAGCGAACTCGCGCGCAAGGAGATGGCGCTCTTTCGCACCGAGATGACGAGCAACGTCCGGACGCTGTTCATCGGCCTCGCGCTGATGGTCGGCGCCGGCGTGTTCGGGGTCGTCGCCCTGTTCGTCCTCGTGGACGCCCTGGTGAAGTGGCTCGCCACGGTGGTGCATTCGGAAGCGCTGTCCGCCCTCATCGTCGGCGGCGTGCTTCTGGTGGTCGCCATCGTCTTCGCCCTGATCGGACGGAACGCCATGTCCCTCTCCACCCTGGCGCCGACCCGCACGACACGGCAGATGCGCCAGGACGCGCGCGCATTGTCGGAAAGGGTATCGGGATGAGTGAATCGTTGAACGATCTCGAAAAGGACATCGAGGCGAGCCGTGCCCGCCTCGACCAGACCATCGACCGCATCCAGGACAGGCTCTCCGTCCCCAGCATCGTCGACGACATGCTGGGCAATGTACGCCGGACACCGTTGAGCGGAGCCTATGACGGCGCCCTCGACGCGATCCGCCGCAATCCCGTTCCCGTCCTGCTCATCGCCGCCGGCATCGGCTGGCTGCTGCATCGCACCGGCAAGGATCGGCAGACGCTGACCAAGCGTTCCCTCATCGATCCCGACGGTGCGCTGCCGGTGACGCCGGGCGCCGCCGCCAAGGCCTACGACCCCGACCAGCCGACACGCCAGCCCGTGAAGGAACTGGCGGAGGAAACACAGATTTAGGCCTGCGAAGGCCGATCGAAACCTGACCGACCCGGCAGCGGCGTCGCCGCTCCATCTCCCATCCGACAGGAGTCGCCTCCATGAGCCACAGCAGCATCCCAGGCGAGCCCAAGAGCTCGCTTCCCGACGACATCGCCCTCGCGGCCGGCCTTCCCCATGGCGCCGCCAGCCTTCCGCACGGCGATGAGACCGCTCGTTCGCTCCATGACATCTCCGACCGTGCCCGCAGCGAAACACGGACGACGGCCGGCGACCTTCGCCACCAGGCCGGCGACCTCGCCGACGATGCCCAGGCCAAGGCCGAGGGCTATGCCGACCGAGCCAAGGCGGCCGCACTCGATGCGCGCGACACCGTGAAGGACAAGGCGGAGTCGCTGATCGACCGTGCGTCGGAGACCTATGACGACGCACGCGACTGGGCGGCGGACACTCACCGGTCCACCCGTCGCAGCATCGGCGAGTTCGCCGAGCGCGGCAGCCAGCGCCTCGACCGGGGCAAGACCAATGTGGAGCAGTTCGTCACCGAGAACCCGCTTCTCGTGGGCGTCGTCGGCCTCGCGGCGGGTCTGCTCCTCGGCGCCCTCCTTCCCCGGACGCGCCGCGAGGACGAAACGGTGGGTCCGTGGGCCGACGAGGTGAAGGACCAGGGCATCCGCTACGCCCGCGACTTCGCCGACCGTGGCCGCGAGTTCGTGGAAAGCGCCCTCGACCCCGAGAACCTGAACGCGGCGACCCAGGGCGGTTCCGAGCCGTTCCGCAAGCCCGACGTATCGCCGGGGCGGTCGCACTGAGACCTGGTTTCCCCAAGGGGTTACAGGATGAAAGAGGGGGCGGCGCTCGACAGCGCCGCCCCTTCGTGTTGGGACTGGGGAGACGATCCGACGAGCGACGCCTTGCGACCCGTGGCAGCCCCTCAGCCCCGCCTGCTCTGGTGCGGCGATACCGCGATCACCGTCGAGTTCGGTGAGACCATCGACCCCGAGGCCAACGCGCTGGTCCTGGCCCTCGACCGCGCCGTGCGGGATGCCGGCATACCGGGGCTCATAGAGGCCGTTCCCACCTACAGGTCGCTCACCGTCCACCTCGATCCCTGCGCGGTCGAGCCCGGCGCGCTTGAATCCGCGCTCCTCGCCCTGGTCGGTACGATCCCCGCCGGGACGACGCCGCGCCGGCTCTGGCGCCTTCCCGTGGTCTATGGCGGTGCGTTCGGCATCGACCTCGCCGATGTCGCCGCCCATCACGGGTTGAGCGCCGACGAGGTCGTATCCCGGCATGCGGCCGCCGATTACCGTGTGGCCATGAACGGCTTTCTGCCGGGCTATGCCTATCTCTCCGGCCTCGACCCGAGCCTTGCTCTCTCGCGCCGGGAGAGCCCAAGGCCGGTGACGCCGGTCGGGACCATCTCCATCGGCGGCGTGCAGGCTCTGGTGGCTAGCATCGCCGCCCCCAGTGGATGGCATCTCCTCGGCCGGACCCCCGTCCGCTCGTTCCTGCCGGGGCGCGACCCGGTCTTCCTGTTCGAGCCCGGCGACGCGATCCGCTTCCTGCCCATCGAGCCGCAAAGATGGGACGAACTCGACCGGGCCGCGGAGGCCGGTGAGCGCATCGTCGACTGCGAGACCGCGCCGTGAGCGGGCGTCTCGTCATCGCGCGATGCCACGGCGCGCTCAGCCTGCAGGACGGCGGACGACGGGGCTACCAGCGCTACGGCCTCTCCGGCTCCGGCGCCATGGATCGCCTCGCCATGGCGACCGCGAATGTCCTCGTCGGCAATGCGCCCGACGCGCCGGTCCTCGAACTCGGCCTCGGCGGCGGTCGCTTCGTCGTGGAGGCGGGACGGGGTTGGTTCGCCTGTGCCGGCGCGCCCTGCACCCTGCGTATCGACGGAGCCCCCCTCACCGGCCACCGCACCGCGACCCTGGCGCCAGGCGCCGAACTCATCGTGGACCCGCCGCGTGAGGGAGCGTTCGCCTACCTCGCCGTGGCCGGCGGGTTCGAGGCGGGCGCCGTGCTCGGCAGCGTTTCGCTCCATCTCCGCGCCGGGATCGGGGGTGCCGACGGCCGGCTCTTCCAAGCGGGCGACCATCTGACCTTCGCCGCTGCGGAGGGCAACACACCGGGCGACCGGACCACCGATGCCGTTCCCCTCGACCGGGATGCACCGATCCGTGTCATGCTCGGCCCCCAGGCCGACCGCTTCCCGCAAGGCGGGATCGACACCCTGCTGGGCTCGACCTTCACCGTGTCGCACCGCGCCGACCGGATGGGGTACCAACTCGACGGCCCCGCCATCGCCCATGGCGAGGGGGGCTACAACATCGTCTCGGACGCCACCGTCATGGGTTCGATCCAGGTGCCGGGCAACGGCCTGCCCATCGTGCTGATGGCGGATCGGCAGACCACGGGCGGCTATCCGAAGATCGCCACGGTGATCTCGGCCGATCTGCGCCGCCTCGCCCAAAGCCGGCCGGGCGATCCGGTCCGGTTCGAGGCCGTCACCCTGGCGACGGCGCGGGAGGCCGCGCTCCGGCGGCAGCGCGCCATCGCCGACCTGCCCGGCCGCTTTCGGCCGCTGGGCGGCTTCGACGCCGAGCGGCTCCTGGGGGCCAACCTCGCCGGTCACGCCGTCGATGCCCTGCGGGAAGGCCCATAGGGCGCGATCTCTTCTGTCTCGTCCCTCTGCGATGCGCGATGAACACCACCGGCTGCACGGAGCGGTTCACGGTGTGGAGCGGCCCGGGCCTGGTCCATTTCCGGAGGCCCTTCCTCATGGCCGTGTCGGGGCTGGCCGATGGTCTGGGACGGCGGTGGTCGGGCGCAGTTCTAGCCAATGAAAGCCGCGCCGGAATCGAGGGGAGCCGTCGCCCCCTCGTCTCGTTCACGCTTCACGGGGACTGCCATTCGACGCCGGCATGCTCGCGGATATCACCCGGCGCGGACCCGGTATCGGCATCGCTGACCCAGTCGCTCGGCTCGACCACATCGACGATCTCGTCGTCGGGATAGGCCGCGGCGAGAAAGACCTTGGCCTCACCTTCGGCGGCAGCCCGGACCGTGACCAACGGGCGAAAGCCCTTGGCTGCGCGGATATTGGCGATGAAGAGCTTCGTCATGTCCATCCTCCTGGGCACGCCTGAGCGCGCGACACTCGGCTAACGCGGGAAACCGTGATCCGCGCGGGCGCTCGATGAAAATGATGGGCCGCCGCCTCTCGCAGCCCGGAGGCATCTCACTCGGCGCGGTGACGCCTGCCCAATTCCCCTCACCCGTCTCGACGCCGCGCGAGCGAGCCGCTATCGGGGCAGAATGAAGCTCGCCGATTGCGACATCCTCATCCTCCCCGGCTATGCAGGCTCGGAAGACGGCCATTGGCAGGCCGGCTGGGCCGCCCGCATGGCCAATGCCCGCATCGTCGAGCAGGACGACTGGCACCATCCCGAAGCGGCATCGTGGCGCGCACGCATCGTCGAGGCGGTGGAGGCGGCGACGCGGCCGGTGATGCTCATCGCCCACAGCCTCGGCGTAGTCGCCTCCGTCCAGGCCGCGCCCGCCTTTCCCGAGGGCAAGGTGCGGGGCGCCCTGTTGGTGGCGTTCCCGGACGTGGAGCGGACGCCGGACCTGCCGTCCAGCGTCACGGATTTCGCGCCGGTGCCGCGCGATCCCCTGCCCTTCCCGTCACTGCTGGTGGCGAGCCGCAACGACCCCTATTGCGCCTATGACAGGGCCGAGGACTTCGCCTATGCCTGGGGCTCCGCCCTGGTGGACGCTGGCGAATCCGGCCACATCAACGTGGCGAGCGGGCACGGTCCGTGGCCGGAAGGGCTGATGCGCCTGGCGGGCTTCCTCAAGGGGCTCTGAGTCACGCCTTCTCGGCCCCGCCCATCGGCTTCAGCAACTCCCCGGCCACGTCCGACAGGCGCGGAGGTTCCTCCCTGACGAAGGGGAGCGGGCGGCAGACCGCCAGGGCGGCGAGGCCGAACCGGGCGGTCATCAGGCCGTTGAGCACGCCCTCGCCGAGCTTCGCCGAGACCCGCGCGGCGATGCCGAGGCCGAGGACCTGCTGGATCATGCTCTCGCCCACCGCCATCCCGCCCGTGACGGTGAGATGCGCGAAGGCGGCGCGGGCAAGGCGCAGGAACCCGAGGAAACCCGGCCGTCCGCCATAGATCGTCGCGATCTGGCGCAGGAGGCGCACGGCGGCGAAGACCACGAAGGCCACGTCGACGATGGCGCGCGGGCTGAGCGCCGTCACCGCCGAGACCTGCTTGGCGGCCGAGGCGATGGCATTGCGGGCCTGCCGGTCGAGGGGTTCGAGCAGTTCGTGCTCGGCGAGCCCGATCCGGTCGTCCACGTCGAGGATGGTATCGCCCAGGGCTTTCAGGCGCTGGCGGCCGGCCGCGAGCCCGGTCCTCGTGGCGTAGAGGTCGCAAAGCTCGGCGACCACCGCCTGCGCGCCGGTGTGATCCCGCGTGGCGATGGCCTCGATGGCCTTCGACCGGAGCTTCTCGATCCGGCGCTCGCGCCAGATGCCCGCGAGCTCGCGCATCACCAGGGCGAGGAAAGCGATGGCCGCGAGGACGAGGAGAGCCAGGGCGACCCCGCCGAGCCAGGGCGCGGCGGAGAACAGGTCGGCGATCATCCGCTCCAGCGACAGGCCGACCCCGAGCGAGACGAGGCCGCCCAAAGCCAGCATCAGCACCGACAGCCAGGGCGCCCGCGATTTCGGAGCCACCGGCACGGCGGTGCCGTCCGCCGCCTCGACGATCTCGAACGTCTCTTCGACGATCCTCACCGCGTTCGGCGGCACCGGCGGCGGAACGATGCCCTCCAGTCCCTCGGCCGGCTCGGCGGCGGGGATGCGGAAGGCGCGGGGACGGTTCGGAGAGGTCATGGGTGGACCCTGTCTGAGGCGTAATAGGCAAACTGCGAGACCGGCCTTCCCCCATCCGCCCACCTCATCCTGAGGTGCCGGAGCGGAGCGGAGGCCTCGAAGGAGCCCTCCAGTTCGCGCAGCGGAGCCTGGAACCCTCCTTCGAGGCCGCTGGCGCGGCACCTCAGGATGAGGTCGGCGGACGGGATGGGATGACGGACGGCGGCGCTCACGTAAGCTTGTCGCCGATGAGGAACTGCATCGCACGGTCGAGGCGGATCTGCGGCAGGTGGCCGGGGCGGCCATGGGCGTCGGGTCGGACCAGCGGGGGGCGAAAGCGCGGAAAGCGAAGGGAGCCGGGCGGCACCGCGCCTTCCAGCACGGATTCGGGCCGGGACGGCAACTCACCGGGGAACACCGCCGCCTCGCTCCGACCGTCGAAGACCTCGTCGCCCACGTGTTCGCCCGCCTCGGGCGTTCCCGACACAGCGCGCAGGGTCATGCCGTCATCGTGGACGGTGGTCTCCCGCGTGGCCCGCACGGAAGCCAGCGCAACGGTGCCGACGCGGGCACCGGCCGCCTCGGTCCGGCGCATGGCGCGGGAGACGAGGAGCCGTAGCAACGCCTCCAGCCGGTCGTGGCTGGTCTGGTGCAGGTGATCCGCCTTGGTGGCGGCGAACATGATGCGGTCCGCTCTCGGCGCGAAGAGACGCGACAGGATGGTGTTGCGGCCGATCCGGAAGCTGAGGAGCACGGTATCGAGCGCCTCTTCCAACTCGGCGAGGGCGGCCGGCCCGGCATCGACGGCGGCGAGCACGTCCACGAGGACGATCTGCCGGTCAACCCGCTGGAAATGGTTGCGGAAGAACGGCTCCACGACCTTGGCCTTGTAGGCCTCGAAACGCCGTTCCATCAGCCCCGCGAGGCTGTTCGGGACGATCGTCTCCGGGAGCGCGTCGAGGGGCGCGAAGGTGAGAGCCGGCGATCCGGCGAGGTCGCCGGGCATGAGGAAACGGCCCGGGGGCGTGGTCGCCACCGATTCCGGCCCGGCGCGCAACGCGGTGAGGTAGGCGGTGAAGGCGATGCTGGCGCGCTCGGCCACGACCTCGTCGAGGGGGCCGGACGGGTCGAGGTCCTTCAGCACCGCCAGCCAGGGCGCCGCGATGGCGGCGCGCCCGGTGCGGCGGGTGCCCGCGATGGTGGCGGCGGACCATTCCGCGTAGCTCTGGTCGATCAGCGCGAGGTCGAGCAGCCATTCGCCGGGATAATCCACCACGTCGAGCATCAGCGTGCCCGGCCCGGAGCGCCAGCCGCCCTTGCGCTCGTATTCGATGGCGAGGCGGAACTGGCTGATCCGGTCGGTGGAGCGAGGCCACAGGCGCTGCTCCGTCAGGGCCGCGAAATGATCCTCGTAGGGGAAGCGCGGAACGTCGTCGTCGGGTTGCGGCACGAGGCGGGCCCGGCGCAGCCGTCCCTCATGCGCGGGCGCGAAGGCCGGCAGCGCATGGGTCTCCACCAGATGATGGATCAGCGCGGTCGTGAACACCGTCTTGCCCGACCGCGCGAGACCGGTGACGCCGAGCCTCAGGGTCGGCTGGATCAGGAGATCGCTGGATGCCTCGGCGAAGGCCTGGATCGCGGAGCCCGCGCGCGAGGCGAAGCTGATCATGAAGCGAGGGTCTCGTTTGGCCGGAGGGGGAGGATGGGTGGCGAATGCAGGGGTGAGGTGGCGCGCGTCTCAGGCGAACGCAAGAACCGGACGCGTCATCGCTCCACCGCGCCGGGATCGACTTGGCCGGGATCGACTTCGCCAGGATCGACCTGGGCGGCGGCGAGCCGTGCGATGGCGGCCTCGACCAGATCCGGTCCTGCCCGCAGCACGCCGAGTTCCACCGCCGACATGGCGAGCATCACCGGGGCGAGACGGGGCGAGGGCCGGCCATCGGCATCGAACAGAGACAGATCGTCCTCGACCTTGAGGCCGACGCTGGCGGCGATCCGGGTGGCGTAATTGCGGATGCGGACCTCGTCATTGCCGCAGAGCGGCGCCGGTGCCGCCAGATCCTGCAGCCGAAGGCCCGGCATCCCGGCCGCGAGGGCGGGCAAAGCCGCGGATTCCGCTGCGAACCGGTCTGCCAGCCGGGAGGACGGCGATGTCGCCCCGGTCTCGGACGGGCTCGCGATGATCGGCGTGATCGCCGGCCGGCCGATCGTCTCGGCCGCCCCCGCGACACGGATGGGCCGGGGCTTCGGCCCACCCGCCATCCTCGCCAGCGGCGACCAGGGCTGAACCCGCAGCGGCCCGCCCCGCGCGACCGTGCGGGGCATTCGCATGCCTCCGCGCGCATGGCGGGCGAGGTAGCGGGCGCGAACCGTCTTGCCGAGACCGAGCGGCGCGAGGCCGGTGGAGACCTTTCCGCCCGATCCCCCGCCGCTCGAAACGGAGCATTCCGCCGGCGCCCATCGGCGGACGATGGACAGGGCGTTGCGGCGGCCGAACTCGCGATAATAGCGCCGCAGCAGGGAGGCCGCCGCGTCGGCGCCGTCGCCGGCGGTGGCGAACCCGGTATGCCCCTCGGCATCGCTGCCGATCTCGCCCCGCCACCGGGCGCTCTTGATGCACCAGTAATTGTTGAGCTTGACGCAGCGCGCGACGAAAGCGGGCGGGACCGGCGCATAGCGGGCCACCAGGGCGAGCGAAGCGGGACGCAAGGTCGTCCCCGCCTCCGCGCGCCAGTTCGACACCGCCCTCTCGCTGGCGAGAAAACTCGGGGTCTCGGAGGGAGGGGCAACCATCGCCACGGCCGATTCGGCGCGAGCGAGGCCGGACGTCACGGCGTCGAGGCCGATACCCATGCGCGGCATCAGGGATGTCAGGACGAGAAGCGTGGTGACGAACACGGGATCAGCGGTGGCGGGCCATGGCACTGAGCAACGGCCCAGCCGGTGATCCGTTCAATCGATCGACATAGCCTTAGGCGGCGTCGTCGCGGTCGAGGCCCTTGGGCGTCACGAACCGTTCGAGCCGGCCCGCACGGTGACGGAACCCGGTCCAGGCCTCGCCCTCGATATCGATGACGGCGAGCGCCGCGGTCGGGAATTCCACCGAGAGCCGCGCCCTCGCCTCACGGGGACCGTCACTTACGAGATCGAGGGAGAGATCCTGCAGGCCGGGATTGTGCCCGATCATGAGCAGGGTCCGGATGTCGGCCGGCGTCGCCCGGATGACCTCGAGCAGCGCGCTGTCCGGTGCCTCGTAGATCGCATCGACGATCTCGGTTTCGGGGTTGCCGAGGGCGGCGGACATGCCCTCCCAGGTCTGTCGCGTCCTCAAGGATGGAGAGACGACGACCTTCCGGGGGATCAGATCCTGCGCCGCCAGATAGGCCCCCATCTGCGGCGCGGCCTTGACTCCGCGCGGGTTCAGCGGACGGTCGATATCGCGCACGCCCGGCGAACGGTCGGACTTGGCGTGGCGCAGGAGCATCAGGCGGCGCATGGAGGATGGACCTTACTGGAAGCCGACGACGGGGTGCGGCGTGTAGAGCGCTTCGAGGGCGGACATCTCGTCGGCATCGAGCGCGAGGTCGAGGGCCGCCACGGCATCGGTCAGGTGGGTGGGTTTCGATGCCCCGATGATCGGCGCGGTGACGATCGGCTTCTGGATCACCCAGGCCAAAGCCACCTGCGCCCGCGACACGCCGCGCGCTTGCGCGATCTCCGCCACCTTGCCGACGATGGCCCGGTCCGCCTCCTCTGCGGAGGCATAGAGCCGCTTGCCGACCTCGTCGGAATCCTGGCGGGCGCTCCGCTCGTCCCAGTCGCGGGTCAGGCGCCCGCGCGCCAGCGGACTCCAGGGCAGCACACCGATACCCTGATCGGCGCAGAGCGGCAGCATCTCGCGCTCCTCCTCGCGGTGGAGGAGGTTGTAATGGTCCTGCATCGTCGCAAACCGGGTCCAGCCATGCAGATCGGCGGTGAACAGGGCCTTGGCGAATTGCCAGGCGTACATGGAGGACGCGCCGATATAGCGGGCCTTGCCGGCCTTCACCACGTCGTGGAGCGCCTCCATCGTCACCTCGATGGGGGTGCCGTAATCCCAGCGATGGATCTGGAAGAGATCGACATGGTCGGTGCCGAGCCGCTTCAGGCTGGCATCGATGGAGGCGAAGATCGCCTTGCGGGAGAGGCCGCCGGCATTGGGCTGGTCCTTGAGCGGATAATAGCACTTCGTCGCGAGCACGACGCTGTCGCGGTCGGCGAAGTCCTTGAGGGCGCGCCCGACGATCTCCTCGCTGGTCCCGTCGGAATAGTAGTTCGCCGTGTCGAAGAAGTTGATGCCGAGCTCGATCGCCTGCCGGATGAGCGGGCGGCTCTCGTCCTCACGCATGGTCCACGGGTGGGGACCGCGCTCGGGAATACCGTAGGTCATGCAGCCGAGGCAGAGCGGCGACACGTCGAGGCCGGTCCGGCCGAGTTTCTTCAGTTTCATGGAAGCGGTCCGCTTGCAGGATGGGGACGCGAGATCGAGTTTGAATGGCGCCGGCGAGCGTAGCTCGGCCGAAGGTGGTCCTCAGCAGGTTTTAAAACGCAAAACCGGTGGCCACCTTTGCTAAGCTTGCTTAGCCGCCCCGCCCCTCCCGCCGCATCATGAAGGCCAGTTTCTCGAACAGGCTGACATCCTGCTCGTTCTTCAGAAGCGCGCCGTGTAGCGGCGGGATCAGCTTGCGGCCATCGCGCTCTTGCAGGGTCTCTGGCGAGACATCCTCCGAGACGAGGAGCTTGAGCCAATCCAGCAATTCCGAGGTGGAGGGCTTCTTCTTCAGACCCGGCACCTCCCGCGTCTCGAGGAAGACCCGTAGGGCCTCCTCCACTAGGCGGTGCTTGATGCCGGGGTAATGCACCTCGACGATGGCCTTCAGCGTCTCGGCGTCGGGGAACTTGATGTAGTGGAAGAAACAGCGGCGCAGGAACGCGTCCGGCAGTTCCTTCTCGTTGTTCGAGGTAATGATGACGATGGGGCGGCGCTCGGCGCGGATCGTCTCGCCGGTCTCGTAGACGTGGAACTCCATCCGGTCGAGTTCGGTCAACAGGTCGTTCGGGAACTCGATATCGGCCTTGTCGATCTCGTCGATGAGGAGAACCGGCCGCTCGGGATGCGTGAACGCCTCCCACAGCTTGCCACGCCGGATGTAGTTGCCGATCTCCGACACGCGCGGATCGCCGAGCTGGCTGTCGCGCAGGCGCGAGACCGCGTCGTATTCGTAGAGGCCCTGCTGCGCCTTGGTGGTGGATTTGACGTTCCAGGTGAGGAGCGGCGCGCCGAGCCCCTTGGCGATCTCCTCCGCCAGCACCGTCTTGCCGGTGCCGGGCTCGCCCTTCACCAGCAGCGGCCGCTCCAGCACGATGGCCGCGTTGACGGCGGTGGTGAGATCCGAGGTGGCGACGTAATCGGCGGTACCGGTAAAGCGCATTAGGCGTCGGCTTTCTGTTGCGGCTTCATCCATTGGGAAGCTTCAGCCTCTGCAGAGCAGCCGATGCGCGCTTCCCCGAAGCGGGATGGCGACTGGTGCCCTCCCACTACCGAAATTCGGCTGAAGCGTAGAGCCCTCAAAGCGACTTCCCGTCGCTCCACACGCAGTTCGAGGCCAGGATCGCGAGGTTCACGTCGGATTTCTGCGGCTGCGGCAGCACCTTGCCGTCCATGGCGAGGTCGATCTTCATCTCGACCTGGCCCTTGGCCTCGTTGGTCCGCCGCGAGAAGTAGCAATATTGCTGGAAGGGCACTTCCTCGTTGGCGCGGAAGTTCCAGCCGGTGACGATCTGGCCGTCCATGTAGGGCACCTGCTTGAACACCGTGAAGGTGGTGTTCACCGTGGCCTTGGAGGCGGGGGCGGCGTCCTTGCCGAGCTGGGCCTGGGTCGGCGACGGGGAGGAGCGGACGGGTCCCCCTTCGAGCTTCAGGACGTTGTCGGTGAGCGTCACCTCACCCTTGGTCTTCAAGGTCACGTCGGACAGCGCGGCCTGCATGGCGGCGGCGATCTTCTCGGCGGCCGAGTCGAACTGGTTCATGTAGGCGTAGCCGTAGGACGCCGCGCCGATGCCGATGCCGGCGAGCGCCGCGAAGGCTCCCGCCCCGATGGCCCGGAACAGGAAGGCCCGGGCGGCGGTGATCCGCGTCTCGGCCCGGAGGCGGCCATTGACGCTCTGGGCGAGAACCACGTTCTCCGGCGTCCCCGATGCGTGGATGCTCATGCGCCGGCTCCCGCGCTGGCCACCGGCGGTAAGTTGGCACTGGGCGCGGTCCGGCGATCCAGCGGAATGACCTCGCCCGTCGGCGTCACGTCACGCACGGGCTTGGGCGGCGTAAGGCCCATCTCCTGGCGAATGGAATCGGTGATCGAGTCGAGCATGTAGGGCGTCGCCTCGAGATTTACGGCGGCGCCGAGATCGTCTTCGTCCATGAAGGTCTTGCGCACCGAGACCGCGCAGAGCGCCAGGATCGTCGAGGCGAAGGCGGCGCAGAGGGCCGGGACGAACACGAAGATGCGCAGGAAGGCGTGGACCTGCGCGTCCGTCACGTCGATCGGGTCGACGCCGTAGACCATGGCGGTGAAGGAGTGGAGCTGCGAGCGGTTCACCGAATTGCGGTAGGCCTGCTCGGCATCGGCGACCTTGCGCTCGGCCATGCCGCGGTCGAGTTCGGCGCGCGCCTTGCGCGCTTCCTCGAGGGATTTCGTCACCACCGCCCGGTCGGCGCCGGCCTTGCCGACACTGGCATTCAGGGTGGCGGTGCGCGGATCGGTGACGCATTTCAGGTTGGAATAGCGCTGGCCCTTGCTGTTGGTGCCCGAGACGCGCTCACAGCGCTGGGCGGGCAAGGCCGAAAGCTGGCTCGCGTTCTCGGCGGCGCGCTTCTCGATCTGGTCGAGTTCCGTGGTGTACTGGGCGACGCGGGCATCGGCGGCGGCGATGCGGTTGTCGATGGTCGAGCGGTCGGCCTGCGCGTCCTTGAGGGCGGTCTTGGCCTTGGCCGCATCCATCAGGCGGGGGTGGAACATCATCTCGCCGAGCTGCGACACCGACTTGGTGGTGACGCCCGCGGCGAAGATGATGCCGACGATGGCCAGCGCCCGGATAAAATAGGAGCGCTGCGTGCGGGCCAGAATGCCCAGCGGCACGCGGCAGAGTTCCACCGCCGCGTAGACCAGCGGCGCGAGGAGCATGAAGTAGAAGGCCTTGTCGTCCCCGTCGCTGTAGACCCCGGCGAACAGCCAGGCGCCCCAAAGGGACGCGCCGATGACCATGAACTCGACGAGATACGCGATCCCGACATAGCCCCACTTGATCCGGTAGCCCTTCTCGAGATGGCGCTCGTGCGTCCAGCGCTCGGACTCACGGATCCAGTCACGTCGTTCGCGCTGAACATCCCGGTTGGGCGGCGACTTTCGCATGAGGCACTCGTGTCTTCAAAAAACGCGACAAACGACGCAACAAACCGTGAGGTAGGCTGGGACTTAACCGATCGTTAAGTTCCGCCCTATGCGGCCATTGTGCCGTTTTTGCGCCATTCCGTATCGCAGCGCAAAACCCCGTCCGCGCCAGCGCGTCCCGCATGCATGGCTGAGTACGGCGAAGGATTAAATCCGCATGGGCCGGCAAAAAGCCGGTTGCCCAGGCGGCACATGGGCTTGCATGCTCTCATCGCTGCCGGCGACCCGATGGATTCCCGCGGCCGGAGTTCCCTGTGCAGAACTTCGGCTGCCCCGTCTCGGCCAGCGTCGCGCACCACCCTCGGGAGTTTGCCCAGCTCGATGACGGACGTTCACGCCGGATCCTACAAGGAAGCGATCATCTTTCTCGTCACCGCAGGCGTGGTGGTGCCGCTGTTCCACCGGCTGCGCATCAGTCCGGTTCTGGGCTTCATCGGAGCGGGTGCGATCCTCGGGCCGTTCGGCCTGGGGCGGTTGGCCGACACGGTGCCATGGGTGTCGATCTTCACCATCGGCAACCGGTCCGAGATCGCGCATCTGGCCGAATTCGGTGTGATCTTCCTGATGTTCATGATCGGCGTCGAGTTGTCATGGGAGCGTCTCCGCACCCTGCGCCGCCTCGTCTTCGGGCTCGGTTCGGCGCAGGTGCTCGCCTCCTCCCTCGTCATCGGCATCATCCTCTTCGCCCTCGAAGTACCGTTGGCCGCCTCCGTCATCGTCGGCCTGGCGCTCGCCCTGTCCTCCACCGCCGTGGTCCTGCCGGTCCTGGCCGAACAGAAGCGCCTGAACACGCCCGCGGGCCGCGCCAGCTTCGCCGTGCTGCTGTTCCAGGATCTCGCCGTGGCGCCGATGCTGTTCGCCATCGCGGTGCTCGGCCGCAGCGACGGGGCGGATGTCGGCGGCGCGCTCGCCCTGGCGCTCGGACAGGCGGCCATCGCCCTCGTGCTCATCGTGGTGGCGGGCCGCCTCGCGCTCCGGCCCCTGTTCCAGCTCGTGGCCCGGACGCGTTCGCCGGAACTGTTCATGGCCGCCTGCCTCCTCGTCATCGTGGCGACCGCCCTGACGGCGGCGGCGAGCGGCCTCTCGATGACACTCGGCGCCTTCGTCGCGGGCCTGCTCCTGGCGGAGACGGAGTATCGCCGGGCGATCGAGGCGACGATCGATCCGTTCAAGGGCCTGCTGCTCGGGGTCTTCTTCGTGTCGGTGGGCATGAACCTCGACCCGGCCCAGCTGATGGCGGCGCCGAAGACCATCCTCGGCCTGTCCATCGGGCTGATCCTGATCAAGGGCGCGGTGATCCTCGTGGCGGCCCGGTTCCTGCGCATCCCGCGCGGCGTCGCGCTCGAAGCCGCACTCCTCCTCGGCCCCGGCGGCGAATTCGCCTTCGTCCTCATCGGCGGCGCCATCGCGGGCGGGCTCGTGCCGGATGGCCTCGGCCAGGCGGCGCTGATCGTCACCACGGTGACGATGATCGCGATTCCGGGGCTGGCGAGCCTGGCCCGGCGCCTCGGCAAGCGGATGTCCCGCTCCAATCTCGGCCGCGCCCGCGCCGAGCCGGTGCCGGACAAGCAGCAGAACCGCGTCATCATCGCCGGCTACGGCCGGGTCGGACGTCAGGTCGGGGAGATGCTGGCCCGCCACAAGATCCCGTATCTCGCCCTCGATGCGGACGCGGCCCGCGTCTCCGAGCACCGCCGCCTCGGCAACCCGGTCTATTTCGGCGATTCCTCCAACCCGGAACTGCTGCGGCGCTGCGACATCGCCAATGCCCGCGCCCTCGTCGTTACCCTGGACAATCCCCGGGCCGTTGAGGCCGTGGTGGAGGCGGCGCGTGCGGAGCGCCGCGACATCACCATCGTCGCCCGCGCCCGCGACGCCCGCCACGCCACGGCGCTCTACGAGATGGGCGTCGACGACGCCGTGCCCGAGACCATCGAAGCGTCCCTGCAGCTCTCGGAGGCCGTGCTGGTCGATGTGGGCGTCCCCATGGGCCTCGTCATCGCCTCGATCCACGAGCGGCGCGACGAGTACCGCGCCATGCTCAAGCGCAAGGAGACCGAGGTGAGGCCGGCCTTCCGTGCACGCCGCACCGTGGGCAAGAACGTCGAAGCGGGGAAGGTGACGGAAGCTCGGGAGACACCTGCCAAAGACGAGCAGCCCGCGAAGAGCGCCTGATCGATCCGGCGTTGTGTCTTATTCCGGACAGAGCGACGCAGCAACAATGTCGGGAAAGTGGATAAATCGGGAGAGAGCCTGAATTCAGGCACATCGACCAACGAATGCTATTGCGAGTACCGGAGCGCGGTATAATTTCGAGGTGTCGATCGTCTTCAAGACGCCGGTATGAAGCCGCGATGATCTTGAAAACGTAGATTTGGCCGTACGGTGCTGACCGACCGATCACGGATCGAGACGGATCACGATGAGCGGAAGAAGTTAGAACAGGCGGCCCTGGCCGCGTTCGGGCATGGTCGGGGTCGGCTTGTCCCCCGGCGATGCGGGCGCGGGATCGACGGTCTTGGTACGGGCGGGCGCACGGGCCTTCGGCTCCGATCCCGGCGCGAAGCTGCAGCGGTAGATGATCTCGTCGGGCGGCCCCACGCCGGTATTGAGCGGGACGGCCAGGGTGTCGCCGGAATAGCGCCAGTTCCGCGTGCCCTTGTCCCAATAGAGCCAGACCGTCGTCGGATGGCCCTTGATGGCGAAGACCGCCGCCTTCTTCGAGATCGCCTGGACGGTGCGCGGCTCGTACATGCCCTTCTGGCGATAGGCTTCCTGAAACGAGGCCGGCTGGCGCTCGATGAAGGTGTTCCGCACGATCTGAATCGTCGCGCCCGGCTTCGCCAGAAACCGCTTGAAATCACTCAAGGAGCGCAAGACGAGCGCCATGACGTCCACCCTTACTCTGCCAAATACCCCGGCCCTGACTTGGCGTTCACTCTGTCTCCCAGCTGTTTGATTTCAATGACAATGTTGAAGGTGCGAAGAACACAGTAGGCGGTGATATCAACAGAAAACCGGACTTATACCCAGCTTCGTCGGCACCGGAGAGGGAAAGCGGCGCCCATGTCTCACTGAATTCAGGATTATTTCCGTTATCCGGCTCACGAGTCCGGCGTCGTCGACCGACCCTTCCGGTGGGCATGACCGGTGCGCGGACACCCTTGACCCGGACGCCCGGTTCGCGCGTTCTCTGCCCCATGCTGCTTCATTTCTTCACGGCCCTGCGCGACGCCAAGATCCCCGTCACGCTGCGGGAACATCTCACGCTGCTTGAGGCCCTGGACCGCGATCTGGCGGACAAGCGCATTGAGGAGTTCTATCTCCTCGCCCGCACCGCCCTGGTGAAGGACGAGCGCCATCTCGACCGGTTCGACCGGGTGTTCGGCACCGTGTTCCAGGGAATCGAGACCCTCGGCGAGGCGGCGGAGCCGACGGCGATCCCCGAGGAATGGCTGCGCAAGCTCGCCGAGAAGTACCTCACCGACGCCGAGAAGGACGAGTTGAAGGCGCTGGGGTGGGACAAGCTGTTCGAGACGCTGAAGCAACGGCTCGCCGAGCAGAAGGAACGCCACGAGGGCGGCAACAAGTGGATCGGCACCGGCGGCACATCACCCTTCGGCGCCTATGGCTACAACCCCGAAGGCATCCGCATCGGCCAGGACGGCAACCGGAACTTTCGCGCGGTGAAGGTCTGGGACAAGCGCGAGTTCAGGGATCTCGACGACGGCGTCGAGCTCGGCACCCGCAACATGCGGGTCGCCCTCCGGCGCCTGCGCCGTTTCGCCCGCACCGGCGCCGCCGACGAACTCGATCTCGACGGCACGATCCGCGAGACCGCCAGCAAGGGCTATCTCGACGTCAAGCTGCGCCCGGAGCGTCGCAACGCCGTGAAGGTCCTGCTCTTCCTCGATGTCGGCGGGTCGATGGACTGGCACGTGGCGCTCGCCGAGGAGCTGTTTTCGGCAGCGCGCGCCGAGTTCAAGTATGTGGAGCATTTCTACTTCCACAATTGCCCCTATGAACGCGTCTGGAAAGAGAACCGTCGGCGCCACGACGAGGCGATCCCGCTCCTCGACGTGCTGCGCACCTATCCGTCCGATTACCGCGTCGTCTTCGTCGGAGACGCCTCTATGAGCCCCTACGAGATCGCCATGCAGGGCGGCTCGGTGGAGCATTGGAACGAGGAGCCGGGCCAAGTCTGGCTGGAGCGGGTGCTGGAACGGTTTCCGAAATCGGTCTGGCTCAACCCAGTCCCCGCCGAGCACTGGGCCTACACCCAGTCGATCGGCATGATCCGCAGAATCGTCTCGGACAGGATGTTTCCGCTCAACATCGAGGGGATCGACGGGGCCATGCGGGCGCTGGTGAGATGACCGGCGACAGGCTGCCCGATGGCGGGTTCAGCCTCCTCGTTCCGGAACTCGACGTCCACGACTTGGCCGCCAGCCTCGCCTTCTGGTGCGGGACGCTCGGATTTACGGTCGCCTATTCCCGACCGGAGAACGGCTTCGCCTATCTCGAGAGGGGCGGAGCGCAGGCGATGCTCAACGTCGCCAACGGGAACTGGCGGACGGGCGCTCTCGAACCGCCGCTCAGCCGCGGGATCAACCTTCAGATCGCGGTCGATGCCGTCGATCCGATCCTGGCGGCCCTCGATTCCGCGTCCTGGCCCTTGTTCCGGCCCGCGCACGAGGCCTGGTACCGGGTCGGGGAGGTGGAGGTCGGCGTCAGGCAATTCCTGGTTCAGGACCCCGACGGGTATCTGCTGCGCTTCGCCGAGAGTCTCGGCCGACGCCCGCTCAGCCCTGGCGAGCCGGCGTGATGACCGTCAGGCCGTCGAGTTCCGGCTTGATCCGGATCTGGCAGCACAGGCGGGACGTCGCGCGCACGTCGGACGCGAAATCGAGCATGTCCTGCTCCATCGGTTCGGCCGGTCCCACGACATCGACCCACTCGGCATCCACATAGACGTGGCAGGTGGCGCAGGCGCAGGCGCCGCCGCATTCGGCGTCGATCCCCGGTACGTTGTTGCGGATCGCCGCTTCCATGACGGTCGATCCTACGTCGGCTTCCACGGTCCTGGCCGTTCCAGCATGGTCGACGTAGGTGATCTTAGGCATCGAAGACTCCAGGCTCGTACAACGCGTCTGCGGCCGGTTGTGCGGCGCGACTGCCTTGAAGGCGCGGCCCGGTGAATGCAAGCGGCACCGGCCTCATCGCCTCACATTCCTGCGCTTACGCCGCAGACGCCGACCCGTTCCGTCCCTGCGGCCGAGATCAGGCGGGTGCGTCGATTTCCGACAGGGTCGCCTCCACCGCATCGGCCAGCGCGCCATAGGCCGGGGCCGGAACGCCCCCCCGCCTCAGGCCGTCCTCGATGGCGGCGCTGAGTTCGGCCACCCGCGCGGCGCCGACCCCGAGGGCGGAGCCCTTCAACGTGTGGGCGAGGTCGGCGCGGTGGTGGTCGTCGAGGCGCGGATCGGTGATCCCGGGCAGCAGCCGGCGGCATTGGCCGGAAAAGAGCACGAGCAGTTCCAGGGCGAGGTCGACGTCGCCGAAAGTCTGCTCGGCGAGGTAGGCACGATCGATCAGACTGGTCACCCGTCGCCTCGCCTTAACCCAACCGGGCGTTCGAGCGCCCCTCCACCAGTCTATCCACAGGAGCGTCCGAGATCGTTCGCTTCCGTTTAAGCCTTGCGGCATCATGCATAAAGCCGACGGAATGAAACCGGCCACACGCTTGGTAACCATTCCGTTAAGGTTTTTTGGACGGTTCGACCCACTCGGGTATCCGGGTCTCGCGCCGAGGTCTAAAGTTCCTTGGTAAATTGGTAAAAATGTCGTCGATCACCGGATGCGGCCGGTCTCGACGACCTGCGTAACGAGGCGTTGGATGGCCACGGAAAAGAAGCTCAAGGACCCGGCCGAGGCGGCTCTTTCCGCCATCGAGCAGGCCCTCAACCTGGACTTCCCCTCGACGCAGGCGACGGAACCGCGCGTCGAACCGCGGCTTCCCGATGTGGGCGACAACGATCCCCTGAGCGACCCCAGCGGTCGCCTCGCACCCCCGCGCCTCGATCTCGACCAGCCCCTGGCCTCCGACCTGCCGCCGCCGGACCGCAACCGGCCGCGCCGGGAGGGTGGCCTGCTGCCGCCGGACCGCTCCATGGTCGCCAACGACGACCGCCAGAACATCGGCATCCTGCAGCAGACCCTGCGCGTGCGGCCGTCCGGCACGCCCTACATCGTCGCCGCCATCGTCTCCGCTCTCTGGTTCGCCGCCCTCCTCGCGCTGGCCTGGAACCAGTCGGGGGGCGAGCTGAAGAGCTTCATCGCCGGGATGACGGCGCTTCAGGCCGCCGTCGGCGCCACAGCCATCGTCGGCCCCATCGTCCTGTTCGCGATCATGGCGATGCTCGCCGTCCGCGCCCAGGAGATGCGTCTCGTGGCCCGCGCCGTCGGCGAAGTGGCGATCCGCCTCGCCGAGCCCGAGAACTTCTCCACCGATGCCGTCCTCACCATGTCGCAGACGGTCCGGCGCGAGGTGGCGGCCGTGGGCGACGGCGTCGAGCGCGCGCTGGCCCGTGCCGGCGAACTGGAGACCCTGGTGCGCGGCGAGATCGCCACCCTGGAACGCGCCTATTCCGACAACGAGATCCGCATCCGCTCCCTCGTCGACGAGCTCGTCGCCCAGCGTGAATCCATCGTCGCCAATGCCGAGCGCGTTCGCGGCGCGATCACCGGATCGCACCAGAACCTGACGCAGGAGCTCGACGGAGCGGCCGAGCGCATCGTCGCCGCCGTCACCGGCGCCGGCGAACGGGTGACCGGCGCCCTCGACGCCCGCGGCGAGGCCATCACCGCGGCCCTCGGCAACCGCGGCGACGCCATCACGGCAGCCCTCGGAGAAGCCGGCGACCGCGTGGTCGGGCTCGTCACCGACCGTGGCGACGATCTCGTCCAGCGCCTCGCCAGCACCAGCGAAGGCGTGCGCAGCAGCCTCACCGAAGTCGGCAACACCCTGACGCAGTCCCTGGAGAGCCGGGCGGCGGACGTCACTCTCGCCTTCGAGCGCACCGGCGGCATGCTCACCGCGACGCTCGCCGACAATGCCGGCCAGGTCGCCCGCACGCTGGCCCAGACCGGCATGGAGGTGATCGAGAGCCTGAACCGCCAGGGCAGCGAAGTCCGCCAGACCTTCGAGGCCTCTGCGCGCGGGCTCGAGAACACGTTCCTCGCCCGTGGCACCGAACTCACCACGAACTTCTCCCATACCGGCGGCGAGATCACCGCCCGGTTCGCCGAGACCGGCACGGCGCTGCGCGAGCATTTCGCCGCCACGGGGGCCACGCTCACCGATGACATCGCCGCGCGCGGCGCCGCCCTGCGCGCCGAGATCGAGGCTGCCGGCAGCGGCGTGTCCGAGGCGATCGAGATCCGCACCCGCGAGGCCCAGGCGGGCCTGGCCCAGGCCTCCGAAGGGATCGTCGAGACCTTCGCCGCACGGACCGGCGCCCTGCGCGACGACCTCGTCCGCTCCATCGAGACCGCCGGCAACGGCATCGACGATCGCGCCGGTCATCTGGCCGAGCGCATCGATACGGTGGCCACCCGCCTGCACGAGACCCTCACCGTCCAGGGCGGTTCGCTCGAGACCAACCTCGCCTCCGCCGGGGAGCGGATGGGAGACCTCGTCACCCAGCGCGCCGAGGAAGCCGCGCGGGCCATGGATGCGGCGCTCGCCGCCCTCGGCACCCATTTCGAGACCCGGGCCATGGGCACGGTGGAGAACCTCCGGGGCACCGTGGCGGGCCTCAACGGCGAGATCGACGCCCGGTCGGCCGAGGCCGCGACCGCTCTGCGCAACAGCGCCGAGGATACGGCCTCCGTCGTCAACACCAGCATCCGCCGCCTCAACAAGGCCGGCGAGCAGGTCGGCGGCCTCGTGACCCAGCGCGTCGAGGACGCGACCCTCACCCTGACGGGCGCCTTCGGGGTTCTCGGCAGCACCTTCGATTCCCAGTCGGGCAGCGCGATCGAGAGCCTGCGTGCCGTCCTCGACACCCTGGCTGCCGAGATCGGCTCGCGCACCAGCGAGGCCGCCGACATCTTCCGCCGCAGCGCGGAAGAGACCACCGTGGCCCTCGGCGCCAGCACGGCGGAGGCCGCCCAGGCCCTGCGGCGCTCCTCGGCGAGCGCCACCGGCGAACTCGAGGCACGGACCGTGGAGGCGGTGCAGATCTTCGAGCGGCGCCTGTCCACCACCTCCGCCGAACTCGCCGCCCGCACGCAGGAAGCCGCGCAGCTCCTGCAGCAGGCCGCCAGCGGTCTCAGCGGTGAAGTGGGAGGACGCGCGCAGGACGCGATGGAGGCCCTGCGCCGCACCCTCACCGAGATCGACGAGACCCTGCTCCACCGCGCCAACGAGGCGACGGGCTCCATCGCCCGCGCGGCCGAGAATGTCGGCGGCGAACTCGCCGCCCGGATCAAGGATGTCGAGGCTTCCTTCGGCACGCATAGCCGTGGCCTCACCGACCTCATCGCCACCCATGCCGAAGAGGCGCATGGCCAGCTCGCCAATACCGGCCGCGAGATCGTGCTGGCGGTGACCGCCCAGAGCGCCCGCGTGAGCGACGCCCTCGCGCAGAGCGGCGCCACCTTCGCCGACACCACGGAAAGCCGGGCGAAGGCCATCGACACCGTGCTCAACGACCGCCTCGCGGCCCTGCAGGAGACCATCGCCCGCGGCGACATCCTGGCCGACCGCATCGCCCGCGACACTTCCACCCTCAGCGAGACCGTCACCGGCCAGTTGCAGGAGATGGACCGCGTCATCACGGTGCAGGGCAAGGCGGTGGCCGACACCATCGCCGAGCGCACCCGCGAAGCCCGCGAGACCGTGGAGAGCCAGCTCGGCGCCCTCGAGGAGCGCTCGGTGAAGCGCTCCGCCGAGATCGGCGAGACCTTCACCCACTTGGTGAGCCAGATCGACGGTCAGCTCGGCTCCCGCGCCACCGCCCTCAACGAAGCCCTGATCCTGCGCACCGGCGAGATGGCGCGCATCATGGTCGAAGGCAGCCGCGACCTCGTCCAGACCCTCGATGCCCGCGCCGACGGCATGGCGCAGGACATCGCCGCCCGCAGCCTGGCCCTGGGCGATACCCTCGGCAGCCGTTCCACCGAGATCGCCGCGCGCTTCGAGCAGCAGGCGACCGACCTGTCACGCCGCATCGAAGAGGGCGTCGGCCGCTTCGACACCAGCGTCGTCGGGCGTCTCGACGCCATCGCCGCCGCGCTGGAGGAGCGCAGCCGCCTGATCGACGAGACCTTCGGCTCCCAGGCTTTCGAGGCGATCCGCCTCATCGAGAGCCGCACCCGCGCGGTGGACGAGGATCTCGCCAACCGGACCCGCGAACTCGTCGAGATGATCGAGAGCCGGACGGGCCATGCCAACGAGGCCCTGGCCGGACAGGCGGAGGCGATCCGCTCGTCCTTCTCGCACCGCGCGGAAGCCTTGGCCGCCCTCATCGACGAGCGCACGGCCGCCATGGGCCAGGAGCTCGACGAGAAGGGACGCGTCGTGTTCGGCGCCCTCGGCACCCGCATCACCGAACTGGCACAGCTGTTCGATCGCGGCGGCTCTTCCCTGGCGGAGCTTCTGGAACAGCGCGGCGACACCATCATCGCCCGCCTGCGCGACGTCGTCGCCGATGCCGACCGGCTGCTCAGCGAGGGCGAAGGCCGCCTCGGCTCCACCCTGCAGACGCGGACCACCGATATCGGCAGCCTGCTCGACGAGGGCGTGCGCACCGTGCACCAGCTCCTGGACAACCGGACCAACGAGATCCGGACCATGCTGGACGATCACTCGCAGGTTCTCACCAGCAGCCTCGACGACCGGTTGGCCCCCCTGCACGATTCGCTCGGCCAGCACGGCCGGACCTTCGTCGACACGATCGAGGCCAGCCTCGGCGGTGCCGCTGGCGCGGTGGAAGCCCGCACCCGCGACCTCGTCGCGCTGTTCGACCAGCGCATCGGAGCCCTGGACGAACTCGTGGACGGTCGCGGCGCCCGGATCGCGGAATCGGTGGAAGCCCGCACCCACGGGCTGCGGACCCTGTTCGACGACGTCCTCACCGCCCTCGACGGCCTGGTGGACAGCCGCGCCGAAGCGCTCACCGACCGGGTGGATGCGCGCACTCATGCCCTGAGCGCCCTGTTCGACGACCGCCTCCGCGCGATCGACCGTCTCATCGAGAACCGTGCGGCCGAACTCGTCCGCACCATCGACACCAAGGGCACCGCCCTGACCCAGACCGTCGACGACCGCACCCAGGCCATGGGCGCGCTGTTCGACGACCGGATGCAGGCCCTCGACACCCTCGTGGCGGACCGTTCGGCCGATTTCGTCCGGACCCTCGATACCAAGGGCTCCGTCCTGACCCACTCGGTCGATGCGGGCACGGCCATGATGAGCACGCTGTTCGACGAGCGCCTGCGCGCCCTCGATCAGCTGGTCGAGAGCCGGACGGCGGACCTCATCCACACGGTGGACGAGCGCGGCGGCAACCTCACCCGGAATCTCGACGACCGCACCGGTTCGCTCCGCGCGCTCTTCGACGAGCGCTTCCATGAGCTCGCCGCCCTCGTGGAGGCCCGGACGGCGGAGTTCGCCCATACCGTGGACGACCGTGGCGGCAGCCTGACCCGGTCCCTCGACGACCGAACCGGTTCGCTCCGCGCGCTCTTCGACGAGCGCCTGCATGAGCTCAACACCCTCGTGGAGATCCGGACGGCGGAGTTCGCCCGGACCATGGAGATGCAGGGCAGCGCCCTGTACCGGTCCGTCGACGAGCGCACGGAATCCATGGGAGCGCTGTTCGACGAGCGCCTGCGCGCCCTCGACCACCTCGTGGACAACCGCGCGGCCGAGTTCGCCCGCACCATCGACGGCCACGGCACGTCGTTGACCCGGGCCGTCGAGGCCGGCGCCCAGTCCATCGGAACCGTCTTCGACGAACGCCTGCGCGCCCTCGACCTTCTCGTGGACAACCGCTCGGCCGACCTCACCCACAGCATCGACAACCGCGGCGCATCGCTGGGCCAGGCCGTGGAGGCCGGAGCCCAGTCGATCGGCAGCATGTTCGACGAGCGCCTGCGCGCCCTCGCCGACCTGGTGGACAACCGGACGGCCCAGGTCACGCACGCCATCGACGGCCGCGGCGCGTCGCTGAGCCAGGCCGTCGAGGCCGGCGCTGAGGCGATCGGCAGCGTGTTCGACCAGCGCCTGCGCGCCCTCGCCGACCTCGTCGACGGGCGGACGACGGAGTTCACCCGCACCGTGGACGACCAGGGCCTGTCGCTGACCCAGTCGGTGGATACCCGCACGCAGGCCATCGCGGCCCTGTTCGACGAGTGCCTGCGCGCCCTCGAGCGGCTGGTGGACGACCGGACCACGGCCTTTGCCCGGACCATCGACAATCAGGGCACGGCCCTGACCCAGGCGGTGGATGCCCGAAGCGAAGCCTTCACGAACCGGATCGACAGCCGGATGAAGGTCTTCGCCGCCCTCGTGGCATCGCGCGGCGATGCCCTCGCCAGCGCCTTCGACGACCGCCAGGACGCCTATGCGGCCCTGGTGGACGAGCACAGCGCCACGATGCTCGCCGCCTTCGACGAGCGCGTGGACCGTCACGCCGCCCTCGCCCAGGCCCATGCCGACGCGCTCGCCACGGCTCTGGACCAGCGCAACGAGGCCGTCGCCGCCCTCATCGACGGTCGCAACCAGGACATGATCGCCGGCTTCGACCGCCGCTCGACGGCCCTGGCCTCGCTGATCGAGGCTCGCGGGCAATCGCTGGCCCGCCGCCTCGCCGAGAGCGCGGAGACCATCACCCGCGCCATCGAGGAGCGGGGAGGATCGATCGTGGAGACCATCGACGGTCGCGGAAACCATATGGTCGAGGCGATGGCGACCCATTCCGAACGCCTCCGCGAGATCGTCGAAGGCCCGGCCTCCCGGCTGGTCGCCTCCCTGGGCGAGCGCAGCCAGGAGATCGCGCGCATCCTCGACGAGAGCGGAACGCCCCTCGCCGAGACCCTGCGCGAGCGGGTCCGTGACCTCGCCGAACAGTCCGACGCGTCGAGGAACGCGCTGCTCGCGGCCATCGACGGCGGCGCCTCCCGCGCCCTGGCGAGCCTCAACGAGGCCAACGACCGGCTCCGCAGTGAGCTCGGCGGCGTCCTGAACCGGGTCGAGGGCGCGAACTCGGCCCTGCGCGAGCTCATCACCGATGCCGGCGAGAATCTCGGCGCCATCGAGCAGGGCCTCTCGGGCCGGGTCGAGCAGGTGCAGGCGACGCTCTCCGCGATTGGAAGCGAGACCGAGCGCGCCAGCCGGAGCGTGGCCGAACAGGTCGATCAGCTGAAGGCGGTCGCCGAGGGCGCCCTGCGCGATGCGGCCGACCTCGCCGCCTCGCTCGATGCCCGCGGGACCTCGCTCACCGAGATCACCCGCGCCCATTCCGGCACGCTCACCAGTGCGGCGGGCTCGCTCGAGACCGTCGAGACGCGCCTGATCGATCTTCTCACCAGCCGCGACAAGGCGGTGGAGGACGTGCTGACGCGCATCGAGGCACGGTCCGGCGCCCTGGAGGAGCAGACCGCGCGCTTCGACGCGCTGATGGCCGAGACCCTTCGCTCCGCCGAGGAACGGGCGCGCGGCATCGCCGGCAGCCTGTCCGAGGCGGCGCAGAGCGCGGGCGCCAGCGTGACCGGAGCCTTCGAAGGCCTTCGCAAGGACGCCGGCAGCGAGGGCGAGCGGACCGCCACCGCCGTCCGCGCGGCGATCTCCGGCGCGTCCGAGCAGATGATGACGGTGTTCGAGGGCGCGGCCAGTCGCTTCGGCGACTCGGTGGCGGGGATGCGCGAGATGGCGGCCGAGATCCGCCGCGAACTCGAGGCGACGCGGGCGGACCTGCAGCGCGGCGTTCTGGAAATCCCCCGCGAGACCCAGGATGCCACCAGCGAGATGCGTCGGGTCGTGACCGACCAGATCAAGGCGCTGAACGAACTGTCCTCCCTGGTCTCGCGTTCGCGCCGCAGCGTCGACGTGACCGAGGCGGCAGCCCCCGCCCCGCGCAAGGCGGAGGTCCAGCCGGCCAAGCAGCAGGACGTGCAGGTCTCGGAGGCCGCGCCTCCCAAGCCGAAGCAGAATGCGGCCAACCCGGTCGCAACATCGGCGAGCGCCAAGCCGTCCGAGCCCAAGGCCCGCGACGACAAGCCGTCCGACCCGCGCCCGACCCAGCAGATGACCATCGTCTCCGCGCCGGCGGCAGCCGGCCGGGCCGGCAACCAGGCCGCCCTGCGGCCCGGCGAGGCCGCGCGCGGCGCCGTCCCGGCGGCCCGCGACGGACGCGACAATCGCGGCTGGCTTTCGGACCTTCTGACCCGCGCCTCCCTCGACGACGACACGGACGGGTCCGATCCGGCGAACGCCTCCCCGGCGCCCGCCGGTCAGCCCAAAGCCGCCAAATCCGGAGCCGCGAAGGCGGAGCCGGCCAAGGGAGCGGCCGGTGCCGAGCCGAACAAGGCCGCCGTCGAGCGGAGCCGCACCGCCCTGGAGACGCTCTCCACCGACATCGCCAAGATGATCGAGCATCAGACGGCGGTGGAATTGTGGGAGCGCTACCGCCGCGGTGAGCCGAACCTGTTCGACCGCCGCCTCTACACGGCCCAGGGCCGGCAGACCTTCGAGGAGATCCGGAGGCGCTACGCGGCCGATGCCGAGTTCCGCCGGACGGTGGACCGCTATGTCGGCGAGTTCGAGCGGCTGCTCGGCGAGGTCTCGAAGAACGACCGCGACTCGCGCCGCGCCGATGCCTACCTCACCTCCGAGACGGGCAAGGTCTACACGATGCTCGCCCATGCGAGCGGCCGCTTCGAAGGGGCCTGACATCCCTCGGCGACGGGGCGGCATCGCCGCTCCGTCGCCAGGCCGAAGCCGGGTCGGGTCAGATCAGGCCGAGGACGGAAAGCTCGCGGCGCAAGGATTCCGGCATGTCGGCGAGGTCGTCGGAACGGCCCATGGCGAGATCGGCCGGTGCCGACCGCGCCGTGAGGTAGCGCCAGCCCTGGAAGGGCCGGCAGGGGCGCGGATTGACCGGCACCACGACGGGATCGAGGACGAGGCGGCAGCGGCCGATCCCGTCGGTATCCGTGAACGGCTCGATCGCCGTGATGGCCTGACGGCAGCACAGGGTGCCCTTGATGACCCAGTAGATCGAGCCCTGCCCGGCAATGGCGGAGGCCCGCTTCGGGACCATCCGGGTGACATGGGTCGTCGACGGTTCGCGCCCGGCCTGCACCGCCTCGTCCCGGTAATGGGCGATGCGCTGTTCGAGGTCCTCGATCGTCGCGGGTCCGACGCAGAGCTTCAGAAGGTGAAGGGCCATGACGGCCCTCTTATCAGCGCCGGCGAGAATGCGCGCGGGACTTTCGTCTTCCTCAGGAGAACAGGGCGAGTTTCTCTTTCTCGCTCAGCCCGTCGATATCGGCGAAGGCCGTGGCGATGTCGGTCTTCTCCGGCGCCGGCTTCGCCTCGTCGGATTCGACGTCCTCGAAGCCGACCTCGTTCAGATCGGTGGCGTCCGTTTCCTCGGGGGCGGATTCCTCGGGGGTGGGAATCTCGAGAACGGACTCGTCCAGAACGGACTCTTCGTGAGCGGATTCTTCGGGATCCGCCTCGGTGAACGCGTCCTCTTCGGCGGCCTCGGCCATCACCTCGAGCGAGGGGAGCTCCGCAGATTGCGGCTCGTCGTCCACGGTTTCCACAGGGGCGGTGAACGGCATCGCCGACTCGGGCTTCACCTCGGACGCCGCCTGGGCCTCCGACCGCAGGGAATCCATGCCGATGAACCGGTCCACATCGCTCTGGTCGAGATCCTGGGCGACATTCGACGCGGTGGAGCCCGGTGCCGGCGGGATCGGCTCGACCTCGCCGCCCCAGATCGCGATCATCGCCGCGAGGCGTTCTTCCAGATAGCGCAGGGTATGGATGATGCGCGCGGTCCGCTGCGCCGTCAGGTCCTGGAACGAGCAGGCCGTGTAGATTTCCGTGGCCCGGCGGTCGAGCACGTCGCAGATCTCGGCGTCCGCACCCGATTCGCGCATGGTCCAGGCGGTCTCCTGGACCTCTTCCGCTGCGCCGAGGATATCGGAGGTCGCGCGTTCGGTGGCCCGGACGATGGCGTCGAGGGCGACGGAGGCGATGCCCAGGCGGCTATGGTCCTGATCCACGGTGCTGATCGCCGCGATCTCGGCCTTGGTGCGGGCGATGGCATGGGCCATGTCCATCAGGTCGCCGCGCATGCGTCCGACCCGCTCGGTCTCCCGGTCGGAGGGGCGGTCCGCCGTCACCGCGCTTTCCAGGCGCGCGATGGCGCCGAGCAGCATGTCCGTATCGGCGCTGCGGTTGCGCCTCGTATATTCGGCGAGGAACCAGCGGCCGCGTTCGCTCTCGCTCATCGCCGCTTCGATCCGGTCGTATTCCGACTCATCGACCGAGGTGAGCGAACGCATGACAGACATAGAACTCGTGTCCTCGATGGTGCCTCGCGCCATTGCGCGAAGTCGCGGGTACCAGCACCGGTAGATTGACACGATGGTTTTAACGCCGCCTTTACGGGTCGAATCGTCATCAGCGGCCGGCAGCGCTTCGCCTTCAGGCCGCTCCGCCCCTCGATCGAGCGGTCCATCCGGTGTCCCAAACCTCTCCGACGGAGCCGAACGCGACGCGCCTGTCGCTGCTCTATGCCGTCGTCTTCGTCGAGATCGGCATCGCCATGCCGTTCATGCCGGTCTGGCTGAAAGCGCTCGGCCTCGATGCGCGGATCATCGGCGCCCTCCTGGCGCTGCCCATCGCCATGAAGATCATCGCTACGGCGCCCCTGGTGGGGCTGATCGACAGGGGCGTGGCCGCGCGCCGTCTCCTGCTGGTCGGCAGCGTGGCGGTGGCCGCGACCTACGCGCTGATGCCCGCCGGTGCCGCCATCGGCTGGCCCATCCTCGCCTTGCTCGTCGCCGTGAACGCGGCGGCCGGAGCGCCGCTGGTGCCGACCATCGACTACCTCACCCTCGCCGCCGTGCGGCACAGCAAGCGGCTCGACTACGCCCGCATCCGCATGGCCGGGTCCATCGGCTTTCTCATCGCCAGCCTGCTCGGAGGCGCGGCCCTCGGCGCCATGGGGGAACGCCTGGCCGTGCCGGTCCTCCTCACCGGCCTCGCCCTGGTCGCCGCCATCACCATCTTCGCCAGCCCGGTGGACGCTCATGCGGCGCAGCCGCGCATCGCGCCGGGTACACGCCCGAAGCTGCCCCGCGTGCTCTGGCTCTGCATCGGCGCGCAGGCGACGATCCAGGCGAGCCACGCGGCGACCTACGCCTTCGGCAGCATCCACTGGCAGGCCAGCGGCATCTCGGCCTCGTGGATCGGCGTCCTCTGGGCGACGGGTGTCGCCGCCGAGATCGTGTTCTTCGCCACCGTGGGGCGCTGGCCCGCCCATTGGCGCACGCCCTTCCGCCTCATCGGGCTCGGCGCCGTGGCGTCCCTGATCCGCGTGGTCGGCCTCTCCCAGGTGGGAGGCGACCTCGTCCCGGCCCTTCTCCTGCAGACCCTGCACGCGTTCAGCTTCGGCGCGACGCAGCTCGGGGCGATGACGGCGATCTCGGCCTTCGCGCCCGATGGGGCGCGGGGACGCGCCCAGGGCCTGTCGAGCGCCGTCAATGCCTGCGCCTCGGCGAGCGCGACCATCCTCTGCGGTGTCGCCTACGAGGCCGGCGGGGGGAGCCTCGCCTTCGCGCTGATGGCGCCGCTCGCCCTGTCCGGCCTGTGCCTCGTGTCACTTTCCGCGCGCATGGCGGCCGGTGAGCCCTTCACACGGCCTCGTTTGTAGGTCAGCACTCCGCCGTCGGTGGCGGACCTTGACCATTCCGTAACCTTGATCTGCTTTTTCTCAAGCATGAACCGGGAGTCGCGCTTCGTGCGCCACGCTGCTGCCAAGCCGAACCCTGACGCCGCCGAAGCCGCGATTCTCGGTGAGGGCGGACGCGTGGTCCTGAGCGGCCGCTGGACGGCGGATCAGGGCTCGTCCGTGGAGAAGGCCGCAGCACAGATCGCGGCACGCACCAACGGCGCTTCCATCCTCGTCGATCTCTCCAACGTCGCCCGCCTCGATACGCTCGGCGCCTGGGTCCTGGAGCGGACCCGCGGCGAGATCGAGGCATCCGGCGGGACTCTCGCCTATGCGGGCGCCTCGGCCGAGCACCGCATCCTGCTCGGCGAGATGAAGCTGCCGGACGACGGCTATGCCGGCAAGCCGAAGCGCGGACGCCTCGTCGGTTTCCTGCACGATCTCGGGGTCCGGGTCGTCGGCGCGAAATCGGACATGGTGAGCGGCCTCGCCTTCCTCGGGGAGGTGGTGACGGCCTGCATCCGCGTCGCCTCGCGGCCGAGCACGTTCCGCGGCACGGCCCTGGTCAACCAGCTCGAACAGGTCGCCTTCCGGGGCGTGCCGATCATCATGCTGATCTCGTTCCTGGTGGGCGGCATCGTGGCGCAGCAGGGCATCTTCCAGCTGCAGCGCTTCGGGGCGCAGAGCTTCGTCGTCAACCTGATCGGCCTGCTCATCCTGCGCGAACTCGGCGTGCTCCTCACCTCGATCATGGTGGCGGGGCGCTCAGGCTCGGCCTTCACCGCCGAGATCGGCTCCATGCGCATGCGCGAGGAAGTCGACGCCCTGCGGGTGATGGGCCTCGACCCCATCGAGATCCTCATCGTCCCGCGCATCCTCGCGCTGGTGATCGGCCTGCCGATCCTCGCCTTCCTCGCCTCGCTGGCGGCCCTGGCGGGGGGCGGCCTCACCGCCTCGCTCTATGGCGGCATGACCATCGACGCGTTCCTGGCCCGGCTCCAGGCGGCGGTCTCGTTCCACCACGTGGCGGTCGGCCTGATCAAGGCGCCGTTCATGGCGCTGATCATCGGCATCATCGCCACGATCGAAGGTTTCGCGGTCGAAGGATCGGCGGAATCGCTCGGGCGTCACGTCACGGCCTCAGTCGTGAAGTCTATCTTCATGGTCATCGTACTGGATGGACTTTTCGCCGTGTTCTTCGCGGCCATCGATTTCTGACGCCCGTGAATCACATGTCCTCCCCCCCTGCGCGGTTCGACAGCGCCCCGGCCCGCGACGTCATCATCGGCGTCCGCGATCTCGTGGTCGGCTTCGGCGACAAGATCGTGATGAAGGGACTCAACCTCGACATCTATCGCGGCGAGATCCTCGGCTTCGTCGGTCCGTCCGGACAGGGCAAGTCGGTCCTCACACGGACCATCCTCGGCCTCGTGCCGAAGCGCTCGGGCACGATCGAGGTGTTCGGCGAGGACGTCGACGGGATGACGATGACCCGCCGTCGGCAGATCGAGCAGCGCTGGGGCGTGCTGTTCCAGCAGGGTGCGCTGTTCTCGGCGCTCACGGTCAAGCAGAACATCCAGATGCCCATGCGCGAGCACCTGAACCTGTCCGAGCGCCTGCTCGACGAGTTCGCCCGCCTCAAGATCGAGATGGTGGGCCTGAAGCCCGATGCCGCCGACAAGCTCCCCTCGGAACTCTCCGGCGGCATGATCAAGCGCGCGGCCCTGGCCCGCTCCCTCGCCCTCGACCCGGAAATCCTGTTCCTCGACGAGCCGACCTCGGGGCTCGACCCCATCGGCGCGGGCGAGTTCGACGAACTCGTCGCCACGTTGAAGCAGACGCTGGGCCTCACCGTCTTCATGGTGACCCACGACCTCGACAGCCTCTACACCGCCTGCGACCGCATCGCGGCGCTCGGCGACGGGCAGATCATCGCGCAGGGTCCCATCGAGGCCATGCTGGCGAGCGACCACCCCTGGCTGCGCTCCTACTTCCACGGCAAGCGCGCGCGGGCCATCGTCCCGCAGGGAGGCCGGCATGCAGCCGCCTGACGCCGTCGTGACGATGCGGGCGCCGGTCGGTCGGACCGAAGCCTGTGTCATGCTGATCCGGGTCCGGACACGATTCGAGGGCATCGCGGGTCCCCCCTCATGGAAGGGGAGCCTCGTCGTGCTCCCCGCCGATACATCCGAGCCTTCGGAAAGACCTTTGAACCGATCGGCCGGAACGCCTCTCACTCCATCCGCGCGGCGCCCGAGCGGAGCCGCGCGCCACATCGCGCAGCGATCGGTCGGGGCTCGCGCACCGCGTGCGTCCCCGCACCGCACTCGCCCCGCCACGCCGAGGTATCGCTGATCCAATGGAGACCCGTGCGAACTACGCCCTCGTGGGCGCCTTCACTCTCGCGGTCGTCGTGGCTGCCTTCGGCTTCGTGTTCTGGCTTCAGGGCGGATCGCGCAGCCAGGAACGGCAGGGCGTGCGCATCGTCTTCTCCGGCAGCGTGGGCGGCCTCGCCAAGGGCTCGACCGTGGCCTTCAACGGCATCAAGGTCGGCGAGGTGATGGACGTGCGCCTTCTCCCGCAGGACCCGCGCCGCGTCGTCGCCATGGTGGAGGTGGACCGCACCACGCCCCTGCGCGCCGACACCCGCGCCCGCCTCGATTCGGCGATGCTCACCGGCGTCTCGACGATCTCGCTCTCGGGCGGCAACGCGGATGCCCCGGCGCTGACGCCGGGCTCGGGCGATCAGACACCCACCATCTTCGCCGACAGTTCCGACATCCAAGACATGATGACGGCGGCCAAGCAGATCGCACAGCGCGCCGACGACATGCTCCAGCGCCTCGACAAGCTGGTGGCCGGCAACGAAGGCGCCATCACCCGCACCCTCGCCAACGTGGAATCGTTCTCCAAGACCCTCAGCGATGCGGGTCCCGCCGTGAGTTCGCTGGTGAAGGCCATCGACGGGCAGAAGCTCAACCGCGTCATCGACAATGCCGAGCGCTTCTCGGCCGCGCTCAGCACCGCCAGCCCGGACATCGAGGGCGCGGTCAAGGATGCGCGCTCGCTGGCGGCCAAGCTCAACGCCTCGGCCGACCGGGTGGACAACGTGCTGAAGGGGGCCGAGAGCTTCCTCGGCTCCGCCTCGGGCCAGACCGGCAGCAGCACCTTCGCCGAAGTGCGCGACGCGGCGATCTCCGTGCGCGACGCCGGCAAGGCCTTCCGCACCCTCTCCGAGAACCTCGACAAGCGCACCTCCACCATCGCGTCGAGCTTCAGCAAGCTCAGCGGGACCGGACGGCGCGAAGTCGAAGCCCTGTCGTCGGACGGCCAGCGCACCCTCAACACCCTCAACCGGACGGTGAAGAGCCTGGAGCGCGACCCGTCCCAGGTCATCTTCGGCGGCAAGCCATCGTTGCCGGAATACAACGGTGGCCGCTGAACCCGGCAAAGCCTAGCCGCATGTGTCCGGCGTCACGGCACGGAAACCGCTATGGCGTAGTTTATGGTTGCGCGTTGTGCCGCGCTGCACAGGTTTCCAGGCTCTTCGGATGACGTTTCGCTCGCATGCCCTGGCGCTCGCCTGCCTCTCCGCCCTGCTCGGCGGTTGTGGCGGCG
Source organism: Methylobacterium sp. Leaf85 (assembly GCF_001422125.1). Classification (NCBI taxonomy): domain Bacteria; kingdom Pseudomonadati; phylum Pseudomonadota; class Alphaproteobacteria; order Hyphomicrobiales; family Methylobacteriaceae; genus Methylobacterium; species Methylobacterium sp. Leaf85. The sequence continues at coordinate 89,886 of NZ_LMME01000035.1, forward strand.
GCGCGCCCATGACCTTCGACCTCGCCGCCCTGCCGAGTTCCGGCCGGCCGAGCGCGGCGGCCCGGTCGATCTCGGTGGCCGAGCCGGTGGGCCTCCAGCCCTTCGAGCAGGATCGCATCATCGTGCGTCAGGCCGGCGGCGCCCTGTCGTTCCTCGGCGGCGGCCAATGGGCCGACCGCCTGCCGCGCCTCGTCCAGACGCGGCTGATCCAGAGCCTCGAGAATTCCGGGCGCCTGAAATCCGTGAGCCGTCCGGGCGACAAGATCGTCGCCGATTATGCGCTGATCAGCGAGATCCGCGCCTTCGACATCGCCTCGAATTCGGGCGAAGCGGTGGTGGACGTCTCGGCCAAGCTCATCGCCGACGGCACCGGCAAGGTGGTGGCCGCCCGCATCTTCACCGCGCGGGTGCCCGTGGCCAAGATCGAGGCGGGCAGCGCCGCAATCGGTCTCGACGCTGCGCTCAGCATCGTGCTCGCCGACATGGTCCGCTGGGTGAATTCCGGGCATTGAGTCCGGGGAGGAGCGCGTCGCGCGCTCACTCCATCACGGCGGCCTTCATGATCACCACCATGATCGCCTTGGCCGGCTCGGTGCCGACGCAGCGCACGGTGTGCGGCCTGTCGCAACGGTAACGCAGCGTCTCGCCCACCCGCGCCCGCTGGAACGTGCCGGCCACCTCGACTTCGAGGGCGCCCTCGGTGACGGTGAGGGATTCCACCGAGCCGCGCTGGTGCGGATCGGAATCGAGCACGCCGCCGGGATCGGCCGTGACCTCGTACCATTGCAGCCATTCCACCGTCTTGATCCAGCCGACGATGGCCAGACGGATCTTGCCGTCGTCGGAGAGCAGGATCGGCGTGTCGGCGCGCGACGTCTTCTCGATGAAGGGCTCTTCGTCGCTGGTGGCCAGCACGCGCTCGATGGAGACGTCGAGGGCCTGGCTCAACCGCCAGATCGTCGCCAGGGTCGGGTTGGTCTCGTTGCGCTCGATCTGGCTGATGATCGATTTCGCGACGCCGGACTGCTCGGCGAGTTCGGAAAGCGAGAGATTGTAGGCCTTGCGCAGCCTCTGGATGGTCTTGCCGAGCTGGCCCGAGAGAACCTGTGCCCCGTTCAGGATGTCCCGCTGCCGCCCCCGCTCGGGCGTCGTCGCCTGATCTTGCATTGTCCCAGAACCTATCGCGCCGTTCCGTACATCGAACGATCGTGCGGTACTTCAAACGCAATCAGGCATCCGATGCAAGGCGAAGGAGGCCAACTTCTCCGTCGTCTCAGTGCCAAAGGGCGTGGAAATGATGGACCGGTCCGTGTCCTCGTCCCACGTTCACGGAGCCGGATGCGGCGATGGCGGCGGTGACGTAGCGTTTGGCCTGGGCGACGGCCTCCGTCAGGGGCAGGCCGCGGGCGAGGCCCGCCGCCACGGCCGAGGACAGGGTGCAGCCGGTGCCGTGCGTGTTGCGGGTGTCGACGCGCGCCGACGCGAAGCGCCGCAGCGTCCCGTCGGCGCTCATGAGGTGATCGACGCTCTCGGTGCCCTCCGCATGGCCGCCCTTGATGAGGACGGCGCGGGCGCCCAGGGCCAGGAGCTTGCGCCCCTGCACCACCGCCTCGTTCTCGCTCTTGGCCACGGGAGACTCGATCAGGGTGGCGGCCTCGGGGAGGTTCGGCGTCACCAGATCGGCCAGGGGCAGGAGGTGGCGGCGCATGGCCTCCACCGCCTCGTCGGAGATGAGGCGGTCTCCGCTCGTGGCCACCATGACCGGGTCGAGGACGATGGGGATGCGGGAGGCATGACGGCCGAGCCCGGCGGCCACGGCCTCGATCACCGCGGGCTTCGACAGCATGCCGATCTTCACCGCCTTGACGTCGAGATCGGAGAACACGCTGTCGATCTGGGCCGCGATGAAATCGGCCGGCACGTCGTGGATGGCCTGGACGCCCAGGGTGTTCTGCGCCGTGAGCGCGGTGATGATGCTGGCGCCGTAGACCTTGAGCGCCGCGAAGGTCTTGAGATCGGCCTGGATACCGGCGCCGCCGCTGGAATCGGAGCCCGCTATGGTGACGGCGATGGGTGTCATGGCGTGTCTCGTCCCTTGCGTTGCAGCAACCCTAAGCAGGTTTAGCAAAAGTGGTCACCGGTTTTGCGTCCTCAAACCTGCGACACTTCAAAGGCCTAAGCGAGGTAAAGCGTTGGCTTGCCAATGCGAACCTGCTTAGACCATTGATCGGAACGAGGGAATCCGGCCCGATTGAAAATGATTTTAGAACAGGGACTTAGAGAATTTCACCGGCGACCCGCTCAGGCCGGGGCCTAACGGCCCGCGCCCCTCGCCGCGAGGGCCGAATCCACCCGGAAGCGCAGGTCCCTGGCGCGGGCCTCCACCTCCTCGGTGGAAAACAGCGCGGAGATCAGGGCGATGCCGTCGGCGCCCGCCGCGACGATCGATGCGGCGTTACTGCCGTCGATGCCCGCGATGGCCCCCACGGGAAAGCCGGTGCCCCGGGCGAGGCGCGCCCGGAAGGCGATGCGCGTGAACCCGTCGAGCCCCACGGGCGGATCGGGATTGTCCTTGCTGGTGGTGGCGAAGACGCCGCCGATGCAGGCGTAATCCACGGGCAGGCGATAGAGCTCGTCCGCCTGGGCCGCCGATTTCAGGGTCAGGCCGATGATGGCGCTTGAGCCGAGAATGCGCCGCGCCTCCGCCGGGTGCAGGTCCGATTGGCCGAGATGCACGCCCTCGGCCTCGGCCGCCAGAGCGAGATCGCAGCGGTCGTTGACGAGGAGCGGCACGCCGGTGCCCGTGATGGCCGCGCGGATGGCGCGGATGCGCGCCAGCGCCTCGCGGGCGTTCTCGATGGATTTTTCGCGGTATTGAAGAAGGGTGCACCCGCCCGCGACGGCCTCAGCCGCCATCTCGGCGAGATCGGCGCCGTCATCGCCGCAGACGCCCACGTCCAGAATGCCGTAGAGCCTCACGTCGACCGGCACGGTCGAGCCCAAGGCGGTGTCGCGTCCGATCACATCGTTCCTCCGGTAAGCCGCAGCGGCGGCATCCTAGTGGCAAACCTCCGGCGTTTGGTACCCGCTTCGAACGTCCGAATCGGGGGAAGGCCGCTATTGGTCCTGTCGGCCGCCCTCCGTCCCGCGCGGACGGATGCCCCGACGCGGCATGACGATCCCGGATTCCTTTTCAGGGCTTCGGTGGAAACTATACAAGGCACGGTACCGGCCCTCGAGATCGACGGGCGGAGGGAGCGTGATCCCCATGAGGCCGATGCCGTCGCCGCTCAGTCCCGAACTCCAGGCCGCTCTGGCGAGGGGGCTGGAGCGACGCGCGGACCATGGGGTGGCCGGCCCGGACCTGGATCGGATCGTCGACCTCCTGGGCGAGGTGCCACCCGAGCGGATCACCACCGCCGACGGGGCCATCGCCTACGCGGCGGGGCTCCACCGGGAGCCGCTCCCGTCCCGCCGGCGGTGGTTCGGCAAGCCGCGCACCGATTCGGAACTGCTCGCCCGGTCACCGGACCTCGCCCTCCTGTTTCTGTTCCACCGGGACGGACGCATGCGCGAGTCCGCCCTGGCGCGCCTCTCCGACGGCCTGCCCTCGCCGTTCCTGTTCGCGGCGGTGGCGTGGCGGCTGAACGACTGGTCCGCGCCGGTGCGCACGGCCGCCATGGCCTGCGCACGGCGCTGCTTTCCGCGCACGCCCCCCGAGGTGGTGGCGCGCTGCGCGGCCGCCCTCCACCTTCAACGGCTCGGCTGGTCCCGGTGGAGCGGCGAGCGCGCGGTCCTCGACGAGGCCTTCGGCCGCCCGGACGTCGCTGCGCGTCTGGCGGACCTGTTGATCGGGCAGACGACGGGACCGGTCGCGCGGGTGCTGCGCGCCGTCTCGCGAACACCCGCGCTCGACCCGTACCTCCTGAGGGTGGCCGCCGAGGCGGTGCAGCCTGCCGCACGCGCGGCGGCGCTCTCGCTGCTGGTCGAGGGCAAGGCCTCCTGGCCGGTGGGCCGCGACTGGCAATGGGTGGACAAGTCGATAGGCCGGCGCCGTCTCGTGTTCGTCTACGACGCGCGGCCCCTGACGGTGGAGCCCGGACTCGACGCCGTGATCGCCCAGGGCATCGCCGATCGCTCCGCCGCCGTGCGGCGTGTGGCCCTCGAGGGTGCCATGTATCGCCTGAAGGGGCGTCCAGAGGCCCGTACCTACGCCACGCGGCTCCTCGGGGACCGCTCGCCCTCGGTGCGGGAGCGGGCCGAGTTCATCCTGCGGACCGACACGGGCGAGGCGCCGCAGGCACCTGCGAGCGAAAACGGATGCGAGTGAAGGCCATGTACGGCATCGTCGCGCACGGAGAGGTCATCGGTCATTCCGAACTGGAAAGCGGCGATCCGCCGATGGGCGTCGCGTTCGGCCGCTTCTTCCCCGCCGCCGGCTTCGACGCTTTCGTGCGGACCGTTCCGCCGGACGAGGCGGAGGGCGACGAAGTTCTCATTTGGAACGCGCTGTCGGCCACGAGCCCCGAAGGAGTCGTGATCGATTGCGCCGGGGTTGCGGTGTTCCGCTACGCTCTCGGCGACGAGGTCGACCTTGAGGTGACCGTACTCGGCATCTCCTCGCCGCCCTACGGTAAGCTGTTCCCGAACCGTGTCGACGCCTCCGGCGACCGTGCCACACAGGACCGATCCAACTGGACCTCGCTTGCCGGCCCCGGCCCATCGGCCTACTCCCCGCATCCACGAAGCACGGAGACTGGCATGACCACCGAAGCCGGGCGCACGCCGAAGCAGAAGATGATCGCGGGGGAACTCTATCACCCCGACGACGCGGAACTCGGTGCCGACCTGCGCGCCTGCCAGGTCTGGCTCGCGCGCTACAACGCCATGCTCGGGCGTCCCGCCGACGAGCGCAGGGTTCTGCTGCGCGAGATTTTCGCGGGGGTCGGCGACGGGGCGGTGATCCGGCCGCCGTTCCATTGCGATTACGGCTTCAACATCAGCATCGGCGCTCACGTCTTCCTGAACTTCAACTGCGTCATCCTCGATTGCACCACGGTGACGATCGGCGACCGGACGCAGATCGGGCCGGGTGTCCAGATCCTCACGGCGGACCATCCCCGCGAGGCGGAGGCGCGCGAGGCCGGGCTGGAATTCGCCCGCCCCATCGCGATCGGCCGCAACGTCTGGATCGGCGGCGGCGCGCTGATCCTGCCCGGCGTCACGGTGGGCGACCATGCGATCATCGGGGCCGGCGCCGTCGTCACCCGCGACGTGGCGCCCGGCGCGACGGTGGTCGGCAACCCGGCCCGGCCGGTGCCCGCCAAGGCGTGAAGCGATGCGCGCACCCTGTCGCGCGTTGATTCCGGCACACAATCTGCCATGAGACCCATTCACGGACCGGGGGGCGGGACAGGTGACGAGGGCGCAGGACGGGTTTGCGGTGGAGGCGACCGGCGCGCTTCCCAATCCGTCGGCGGTCGGGCTCGTCGCCGTCATCGTCGCGGCGACGGACGGTGAGCCACGCGCCCTCACGGTGCGGGTTCCGGGCCAGGCCACGGGCCGTGAGACCGGGTTGCCGGCAGGCCCCCTCGTGCCGGAGCACCCCACGCTGGAGCGCGGCCTGCGCGCCTGGGTGGAACGCCAGACGCAGCAGCGCCTCGGCTATGTGGAGCAACTCTACACCTTCGGCGACCGCGACCGGCAGGGCGACGATTCGGCCGGCCTCCACTCCCTGTCCGTGGCCTACCTCGCCCTCGTGCGGGAGATGCGCTCGGCCTCCCTCCCCGACGCGTCGTGGCACAATTGGTATGCCTTCCTGCCCTGGGAGGATTGGCGCGCCGGCCGGCCCGAGACCCTCGACGGCATCGAGGCCAAGCTCCTGGCCTGGGCCGCCGGGGCGGTGGATTCCAAGATCAGGCGCCGGCGCGAGGACAGGCTCGGGCTCACCTTCGGCATCGGCGGCGGAGCCTGGAACGAGGAGCGCGTGCTCGAACGCTACGAACTCCTGTTCGAGGCCGGGCTGATTCCCGAAGCGCAGGGGCAGGCCGGCGAGGCACACGCCACGGATATCGCCACGACGGGGCGCCCCATGACCTTCGATCATCGCCGCGTGCTCGCCACGGCGATCGGGCGGCTGCGCGGCAAGATCAAGTATCGCCCCGTGGTGTTCGAGCTGATGCCGCCGACCTTCACCCTGTTCCAGCTGCAGCGCACCGTGGAGGCCCTGTCCGGTGCCAATCTCCACAAGCAGAACTTTCGTCGGCTCGTGGCCCAGCAGGGGCTGGTGGAGGAGACCGACGAAGTCACGAGCGGCGCCGCAGGGCGGCCGGCCCGCCTCGTGCGTTTCCGCCGCGAGGTGCTGCTGGAGCGCCCGGCGCCGGGGTTCCGGCTGACCCCGTCGCGGCGGTCGTCCTGACGCAGCGCGTGCCGGGGCGCGGGTCGGCCTCGGCGATGCGGCAATGGCCCGGCGGGACTACATCGTGGCCAGGATCGATTCCAGCAGGCTGCGGCTCTTCGCCAGTTCGGTGATGCGCTCGTCCACCTGCGCGATGTGCCGGCGCAACGTCTGCCGAAGCTCGTCGCAGGGTTCGAATGCGCCGCGCCCGGCGAGCGCACAGGGCAGGAACTCGCGGATGACCGGCAACGTCATCCCGGCCGCGCCGAGTGTCCTGATCCGCCGGACAATGTCCTCGTCCAGCGGCGTGTAATCGCGATACCCGGCGCCGGTGCGCTCCGGCGTGAGCAGCCCCTCCCCTTCGTAATAGCGCAGCATGCGCACGCTCACGCCCGTGCGCTTCGATAGCGTCCCGATCCGCATTGGCCGTTGACCCTGACAGTGCTGTCACGGATTAAGGCTGCGGCTCGTCGATGAAAACCAGTCGAGAGCGCTTTCCCATGACAAACGCCTTCGCCACCCGTGCCTGGATCGACGGGCGGACCGCCACCGCCTCCGACCTCGCCCCCCTCGCCTTCGCCGGGTTCGCGCATTTTACTGCCATGCAGGTCCGTGACCGCCGCGTGAGGGGGTTGGACCTTCATCTGGATCGCCTTCGCGACGGGTCGCAGGCACTGTTCGGCCGCATCATGGCGGAGGAGCGCATACGAGACGCGCTTCGGATCGCCGTGGCGGACGCACCCGGTGACCTGTCGCTCACCGCGACAGTGTTTTTGCGCAACGGCGAGTTCCGCGTCGGCGATGCGACCGATGAGTGCTCGATCCTGATCCGGACCTTTCCGCGGAATGACGGCCCCGCCGGCCCGCTGAAACTGGCCCTCACGCCGCATGAGCGCTGGCGCCCGGAGGTCAAGCATGTGGGCGAGTCGGCAAAGACCCATCTCCTGCGCGAGGCCGCCCGGCAGGGCTTCGACGATGCCGCCTTCGTCGATCGCCAGGGACGGATCGGCGAAGCGACGATCTGGAACCTGACCTTCTGGGACGGCGCGACAGTGACATGGCCGCAGGCCGGCATCCTCGCCGGGGTCACGATGGGGATCCTCCGCCGGCGATTGACCGCCCTCGGTGTCGCCCAGCGCGAGGCGGTCGTAGCGGCGGACGGACTCGGCGAGTTTTCCGGAGCCGTCGCGATGAATTCGTGGACGCCGGGAGTCGCCGTCGCTTCCATCGGCACCGTCACCCTGCCGCGATCCGGCGACCTCGCCGCCCTGCTGCATCGTGCCTATCGGACCGAACCGGGGCTCGACGTCTGATCGTCCCTGCATGCGATCAGGAACTATCGCGCTCGACCATGCAGGAAGGGACGGCGGTGGCTGAGGATGACGTTTGCACAATATCGCACTGCAAAATGAATATGCTCAGGCTCAGCATATCTAGACAAGCGTATCTCGCGCGCCTACGTTAGTCGGCACAATGCTCAGATTGAGCATAACTGAGGACGCGTCCATGGCGGCCACGAGTTTTCCGATCGACCGGGTTTCGACCCTGCCTCTGCCCGAGATCTACGCCCGCGTGAGCCGGCATGTCCCGGCCATCGAATGGCCGGCCCTGGCCGACGACGTCGCGGCGATCCTGGAACTGAAGAAGACCCGCAACGCGGTGATTCTCGCCCATAACTACCAGGCGCCCGAGATCTTCCACACCGTGTCGGACATCGTCGGCGACAGCCTGGCGCTGGCCCGCGAGGCGATCAACGTGGATGCCGACGTGATCGTGCTGGCCGGCGTCCATTTCATGGCGGAGACGGCCAAGCTGCTCAATCCGGGCAAGACCGTCCTGATCCCCGACATGCGGGCCGGGTGTTCGCTCGCCGACTCGATCACCGCCGCCGACGTGCGGGGCTTGCGCGAAAAGTATCCCGGCGTGCCGATCGTGACCTACGTCAACACCTCCGCCGCCGTGAAGGCGGAATCGGACGTGTGCTGCACCTCCGGCAACGCGGTGGACGTGGTGCGCTCGCTCAATGCGCCGCGCGTCCTGATGATCCCCGACGAGTTCCTGGCGCAGAACGTCCAGGTTCTGGTGCCCGAGGTCGAGATCCTCACCTGGGCCGGCCATTGCGAGGTCCACGAGCAGTTCACCCCCGCCGATATCGACGAGGTGCGCGAGAGCTATCCCGGCGTCACCGTCATCGCCCATCCGGAATGCCCGCCCGACGTGGTGGCGGCCTCGGACTTCTCGGGGTCGACCGCGATGATGATGAACTTCGTCACCGAGAAGCGGCCGCGTCAGGTGGTGCTCGTCACCGAGTGCTCCATGGGCGACAACATCGCCGCCGCCAACCCGGATATCGAGTTCATCAAGCCCTGCAACCTGTGCCCGCACATGAAGCGGATGTCGCTGCGGAACATCCGGCATGCGCTGGAGACCCTCACCCACGAGGTGACGGTGGAGCCGGAACTCGCCGAGCGCGCCCGCGCGGCGGTGGAGCGCATGCTCGCGGTGCGTCCGCGATGAACGCGCATTCCCCGTTCTCCTTCACCCTCCCCGGCTCGGACCGTGTGATCGTCGTCGGCGCCGGCGTCGCCGGCCTCGCCACGGCCTTGCGGCTCAGCCCCCGCCCGGTCACCCTCGTCACCGCTTCTCCCCTGGGAAGCGGCACGGCGACCGGCTGGGCGCAGGGCGGCATCGCCGCCGCCATGGCGGAGGACGATGCCGCCGCACTGCATGCGGCGGACACGGAGGCCGCAGGCGCCGGCCTCACCGACCCGGCCGTCGCCCTACGGGTGGCGCAAGCCGGCCCGGGCCTGATCGAGTGGCTCGTCGGCCTCGGCGCGCCCTTCGACCGGGACGCCGCCGGCACCCTGGCGCTTGGCCTCGAAGCGGCGCATTCACGCCGCCGCATCGTCCGGGCTGGCGGGGATTCCACCGGGCGGATGGTGCTCGACACGCTGCTGAAGGCCGTGGCGCTGACGCCGTCCATCGAGATCCTGGTCGCCGATGTCCGCGGCCTGCTGCAGGACGGGAGCGGCGCCGTCGCCGGCCTCGTCTGTGAGCGCGACGGTGCCTCGGTGCGGCTCGCCGCGCGGTCGGTGGTGCTCGCCACCGGAGGGCTCGGCTCCCTCTACGCCTCCACCACAAACCCGCGCGGCGCCACTGGCCGGGGGCTGGCGCTGGCGGCCCGCGCCGGGGCGACCCTGCGCGACATGGAGTTCGTGCAGTTCCACCCCACCGCCATTTCGGTGGGGCTGGACCCGATGCCGCTGGCCACCGAGGCCCTGCGCGGCGAGGGCGCGCGGCTGATCGACAACGATGGCGCGCCGGTAATGGCCGGCATCGCCGGGGGCGATCTCGCCCCCCGCGACGTTGTCGCCCGTGCGATCTTCCAGGCGCGGCGGCGCGGCACCGAGGTGTTCCTCGATTGCCGTGGTGCCCTCGGCGCGCGCATGGCGACGCGCTTCCCCACCGTGGCGGGCCTCTGCGCCGCCTCCGGCATCGATCCGCAGCGCCAGCCGATCCCCGTGCGCCCGGCGGCGCATTACCACATGGGCGGCATCAAGGTGGACGGCACCGGCGCCAGCACCGTGCCGGGCCTGTTCGCCTGCGGCGAGGTCGCCTCCACCGGCCTGCACGGCGCGAACCGCCTCGCCAGCAACTCCCTCCTCGAGGCGATGGCTTTCGCCCCCTGGATCGCCGAGGCCGTCGCCTCCGTGCCCGCCCCCGGTCCGGCGGTGATGGCCGAGCCACGCCGGCACGACGAGGCCGATCACGACGCGATCCGCCAAGTCATGGAAGCCGATGTCGGGGTGGTGCGCGACGCCGATGGTCTCACCGACGCTGTGCGCGACCTCGCGCCGGCGGCGAGGCAGGGCTCCGACGCGGCCCTCACCGGGTTGATGGTCGCGACCTCGGCGCTGTTCCGCCACGAGAGCCGGGGCGCCCATTGGCGCAGCGACCACCCGGAGCAGGCACCGGCCCGCCATAGCGACGTGACCCTGGCCGAGGTCTGGCGGATCGCGGAGACCGTCTCGGCCGATACGGTCGCTCCGGTTTAGATCGGACGACCGAGACCGTCGGCCCCCTTCCAGCGACCATCTTACGAGCGACCCCATGAGCGATGCCCGTCTCGTCCCCCTCCCCCGTCTCCTCGTGGAGCCGATCGTCCGCGCGGCTTTGCTGGAAGATCTCGGCCGGGCCGGCGACATCACCACCGACGCGATCGTGCCCGCCGATGCCCGCCTCTCCGGCGTCATCGCGGCCCGGCAGGACGGGGTGATCTCCGGCGTCGACGCGGCCATCATCGCCTTCGCGCTCATCGACCCGGCCGTGTCGGTCGTGGTCGAACGGGGCGACGGCGCGCGGGTCTCGCCCGGTGACGTGGTGATCCGTCTCGACGGTCCGGCGCGCGCCATCCTCACCGCCGAGCGCGTGGCTTTGAACCTCCTGTGCCGCATGTCCGGCGTGGCCACCGCCACGGCAGGGCTCGTGGAGGCGGCCCGGCCGCACGGCAAGGCGCGGATCGTCTGCACCCGCAAGACCACGCCCGGCCTGCGCTCCCTGGAGAAACACGCGGTCCGGGCCGGGGGCGGCTCCAACCACCGCTACGGCCTCGACGATGCCGTGCTCATCAAGGACAACCACGTCGCCGTGGCCGGCGGGATCGTTCCCGCCATCGAGCGGGCGAGGGCCTATTCCGGCCACCTCGTGAAGATCGAGATCGAGGTCGACACGCTGGATCAGCTGGCCGAGGCTCTGTCGGTCCGCGCCGATGCGGTGCTCCTCGACAACATGAGCCCGGACCAGCTGCGCGAGGCCGTGCGGATGATCGACGGGCGCGCCATCGCGGAGGCCTCGGGCCGCATCAACCGCGAGACGGTGGGCGCCATCGCCGCCTCCGGCGTCGACCTGATCTCCAGCGGCTGGATCACCCATAGCGCGCCGATCATCGACCTCGGCCTCGACGCGGTCTGATCCGGAGGACCACGACGTCCGGCGCGGATCGGGTTCCGCCGCGTCGGAGATTGTTCCCGGCCGACCTGGCCCCCGGATAATAATCCCTGCGAATACGGCTAAGCCGCCACACTGTGGCCACGGAGTCACGACCCCGGCGCAACCATCGCTTCATTGCGAATTCAGCTTGGCTTTGGGGCGGCAGCGTTTACGTCTTGGCGATCGGAAAACGGTATCCTGCGTCGCGTTACCGACCGTGTTTCCCCCACGTTTCGCCTGCCTTCGAGAGGCTTTGATGCGCCGTATCGCCCCCGCCCTGTCCGGGCTCGCCTGCATGGTTGGTGTCTGGGCCTCGCCCGCCGCCGCCTATGAGATCGACCCCCTCACCCGCCAGCCCCTGGACAACGCGCTGGTGCTGCGCGTGCGTCCGCAGGCGGAGCCCGCCCCCGCCGCCGTGGTGGCGGTGCCCACCGCCAACGCCTCGCTCAACCCGGCCGACCCGATGGCCTCGGCCGTGCCGCAGATGTCGGCGATCCAGCGCGAGCAGGTCGCCTTCGGCGGCAATTACGCTCCCGGCACCATCGTGGTCTCCACGGCCGAGCGCCGGCTCTATTACGTGCTCGGCGGCGGTCAGGCCCTGCGCTACGGCGTCGGCGTCGGTCGTCCCGGCTTCACCTGGGGCGGCACCCAGACGATCACGATGAAGCGGGAATGGCCCGATTGGCGTCCCCCGGCCGAGATGCTGCGCCGTCGCCCCGACCTGCCGCGCTTCATGAAGGGCGGCATCGAGAACCCGCTCGGCGCCCGCGCCATGTATCTCGGCGGCTCGATCTACCGCATCCACGGCTCCAACGAGCCGGAGACGATCGGCACCGCCGTGTCGTCGGGCTGCATCCGCATGACCAACGACGACGTGGCCGATCTCTACACCCGCGCCAAGGTCGGCGCGAAGGTCATCGTCCAGCGCTGATCGTCTTCGACACGCGTCGAATTGAAAAAGGCCGGCGGAAACGCCGGCCTTTTTCATGTCCCTCGGTAGAATGCGGTCCGCCTGCCTATTTCGAGACCGACAGGAACCGCGACAGCAGCCAGAGCGGCACCACCACCACGGCACCGGCCAGAATCCAGCGTCCGAAATCGTGGAAGGTCTCGAACCCGAGGTCGATGAGCGCGCGGCCCGCATCGTAGATGTGCCAGAACAGCAGGCCGGGCGTGATGCCCAGCGTCGCCATGATGGCGCCGACGAGGATGGACAGGAACAGCAGCTTCACCAGCACCGCCATGGGCGAACCGCCGAGGAAGCGCCGCAGGGCCGAACGCGGTTGTCCATCGGAATAGCCACTCCCGACGGGGGGACGGCCCTGGTAGGGTCCCTGTCGGCGCGGGTCGTTGTCGACGATCATGCTGTCATCCTCTGGCCGTGATCCGACGGCTGAACTCTTTCGGACATATGGGGCCTCATCGGCGTCTCTGAAGCCGGCGAACCCGGCGGAAGCGTGACCGATGCGACACACCCGAACGAAACCGTCTGTCCATTGGGGCGTTAGGCCGTTTCGCGCCGGCCCCGCGACTGGCATCGGTGCGGGCTTCGCCCACATTCGACGCGCCAGCCCGAATGCCGCTTCGGCCCCACACCGGATGAGACGAACCGTTCCATGATCGACCACGCCCTCTTCGACCCGGCGACGATCGATCCGGAGACCCACCGCCTCAACGCCGAGATCGTCGCGGCCCATGCGGCCCAGGCCGATCCCTGGTCGATCCCCCTCTCCGAGGTGCGCGCGCGCCGCCGGCAGGGCACCCAGGCCTCGCCCGCGATGCCGCGCAGCGCCCGCGCCGAGACCGTGGTCATCGACGGCCCCGACGGGCCGCTGTCCCTGAGGCTGATCCGCCCCGACGCCCGGAAGTGGAAGAAGCTGCGCGGCGCCTATCTCCACATCCACCGCGGCGGCTGGGTCTGGGGTGCCGCCGACGAGCAGGATCCTTGGCTGGAGCGGATCGCCGATGCCTGCGGCTTCGTCTGCCTCTCCGTGGAGTACCGCCTCGCCCCCGAGCATCCCTATCCGGCGGCTTTGGAGGATTGCGAGGCGGCGGCCCTGTGGCTCGCCGGTCCGGGCAAGGCCGAGTTCGGCATCTCGGCGCTCACCATCGGCGGGGAATCGGCGGGCGCGCATCTCGCCGTGATGACGCTCCTGCGCCTGCGCGACCGGCACAACCTGCCCCGCGCCTTCCGCGGCGCCAACCTCAATGCCGGCTTCTTCGACCTCGGCCTGACGCCCAGCGTCCGCAACTGGGGCGAGACCCGCCTCGTGGTGAACACCCAGGATCTCACCACCTTCGCCAACGACTACGTGCGCGACGGCATCGACCGGCGCCGCCCCGACGTGTCGCCGCTCTATGCCGAGCTGAAGGGCCTGCCCCCGGCCCTGTTCTCGGTGGGCACGCACGATCCGCTGCTGGACGACACGCTCTACATGTCGTCGCGCTGGGCGGCGGCCGGCAATGGCGGCCATACCGCCATCTATCCCGGCGGCTGCCACGTCTTCGTGCGCTATCCCGGCGCCATGACCGAGCGCGCCCTCGAACTGATCGACCGGTTCCTCATGGCGCTCGCCTGATGACTCTTGCCTGAGGGCTCCCTCCCCGCGCGGTTCGAGGCCTGGTTCGCCTCGCGCGGATGGGCACCCCGGCCGCACCAGACCGAGTTGCTCCGGATCGTCGGCGACGGGCGCTCGGCCCTGCTGGTGGCGCCCACGGGGGCGGGCAAGACGCTGGCGGGCTTCCTGCCGAGCCTCGTCGCCCTGTCCGAGCGCCCCCCATCGCGAAAAGCGCGGGGGCTCCACACCCTCTACATCTCGCCCTTGAAGGCGCTCGCCGTCGACATCGCCCGCAACCTCGAAGCGCCCATCGCCGAGATGGGCCTGCCGATCCGGGTCGAGACCCGCACCGGCGACACCCCCTCGCACAAGCGCACGCGCCAGATCGAGCGCCCGCCCGACATCCTGCTGACGACGCCGGAACAGCTTGCCCTGCTCATCGCCCATCGCGAGGCGGCCGAGCTCTTTGCGAACCTCTCCTGCGTGGTGCTCGACGAGTTGCATGCGCTGGTCACCTCGAAGCGGGGCGACCTGCTGTCCCTCGGGCTGGCGCGGCTCCACCGCCTGAGCCCGAACCTCACCGCCATCGGCCTCTCCGCCACGGTGCGCGAGCCGGACGATCTGCGGCGGTATCTGGTGCCGCAGACGAGCCCCCCCTCCCCCTTGTGGGGAGGGGCCGGGGGTGGGGGTGGTGCCGGAGAGGTCGCGCCATATCCGGAGCCACCCCTACCCCTCCCCACGAGGGGGAGGGAGCCCGTGCCTGCCATGGCCGACCTCGTCGTGGTGAAGGGCGGGGCGGCACCCGACCTGCACCTCCTCGATACCGGCCTGACCCTGCCGTTGGCCGGCCACACCGCCTCACAGGCGATGCCGGCGATCTACGACCTGATCCAGGCGCACCGGACGGTGCTGGTCTTCGTCAACACCCGGCTCCAGGCCGAGTACACCTTCCAGGAACTCTGGCGGATCAACGAAGACTCGCTGCCCATCGCGCTCCATCACGGCTCCCTCGACGCCAGCCAGCGGCGGCGGGTGGAGGCGGCGATGGCGGCGGGGCAGTTGCGGGCCATCGTCTGCACCGCCACCCTCGATCTCGGCATCGACTGGGGCGATGTCGACCTCGTCGTGAATATCGGCGCGCCGAAGGGGGCGAGCCGGATCATGCAGCGGATCGGGCGCGCCAACCACCGGATGGACGAACCGTCGAAGGCCTATCTCGTGCCCGGCAACCGCTTCGAGATCCTCGAATGCCAGGCCGCCCTCGACGCGGTGGAGGCGACGGCCCAGGACACGCCGGATGCCCGCCTCGGCGCGCCGGACGTCCTCGCCCAGCACGTCCTCGGCATGGCCTGCGCCGATGCCTTCGACCCCGTGCAGCTTTACGACGAGATCGTCTCGGCGGCGCCCTACGCCACCCTGTCCTGGGAGGATTTCGAGGCGGTGGTCGATTACGTGGCCACCGGCGGCTACGCGCTGCGCGCTTACGAGCGCTTCGCCAAGATCCTGCGCGGGCCGGACGGGCTGTGGCGGGTGCGCGATGCGCGGACCGCCCAGCAATACCGCATGAATGTCGGCACCATCGTCGAATCCGCCAAGGTGAAGGTGCGTCTCGCCCGCGGGGTGCGCGGCAAGCCGGGCGCCATCCTGCCCAAGGGCGGGCGCGTTCTAGGCGAGATCGAGGAGGATTTCGCCGACACCCTGACGCCGGGCGACACCTTCCTCTTCGCCGGAGAGGTGCTGCGCTTCGAGGGTCTGTCCGAGGACGAGGCCCTGGCGACGCGGGCCGGCCCCGGCACCGACCCGGCGATTCCCTCCTATGCGGGAGCGAAGTTCCCGCTCTCGACCTTCCTCGCCGCCCGTGTCCGCGCCCTCATCGCCGATCCGTTCGAATGGGACCGGCTGCCGAAGCAGGTGGCGGATTACCTCCTGCTCCAGCGCCAGCGCTCGATCCTGCCCGGCCCCGAGGGCTTGCTGGTGGAGACGTTTCCGCGGGGCGGCCGCCATTACCTCACGGCGTTCCCGTTCGAGGGCCGCCTCGCCCACCAGACCCTCGGCATGCTGCTCACCCGGCGCATGGAGCGCGCCCGCCTGCGCCCGCTGGGTTTTGCCGCCAACGATTACGGCATCGCCGTCTGGATGACCCGCGACGTGAGCGAGGCCATCGCCCGCGAGCCCGGTTTCCTGGCCGACTTGTTCGCCCAGGACATGCTCGGCGACGATCTCGAAGCCTGGCTCGACGAATCCTCCATGATGAAGCGCACCTTCCGCCAATGCGCCGTCATCGCCGGGCTGATCGAGCGGCGCCATCCCGGCCAGAAGAAAACCGGGCGGCAGGTCACCATGTCCACCGACCTCGTCTACGACGTGCTGCGCAAGCACCAGCCCGACCACCTGCTCCTGCGCGCCGCCCGGCAGGATGCGGCAACCGGACTCCTCGACGTGGCCCGCCTCGGCATGATGTTGAGGCGCATCCAGGGGCGAATCACCCACAAGGCGCTGGATCGCGTCTCGCCGCTCTCCGTGTCCGTCATGCTCGAAATCGGGCGCGAGAAGGTCTACGGCGAAGGCGCGGACGAGATCCTGGCCGAGGCCGAGGCGCAGCTTCTCGAAGAAGCGCTCGGGTGACGCGCCCCTTTCCCGGATTAGAGGATGCGATCTTGGCGCTCGGCCAGAAACTCGAACGGACCATCAAGACCCCCGGCCTGACGCTGGCCGGCGAAGCCCTCACCCTCGACCTCTGCGGTGGATTGTGGCTCGCCGCGCACCGGACCCTGATCGTCTCCGACCTGCATCTGGAGAAGGGCTCGGCCTTTGCCGCGCGCTCGGGCCAGTTCCTGCCGCCCTACGATACCCGCGAGACCCTGGCCTGCCTGCACGAGGCGGTGGCCCGCTTCGACCCGGCCTGTGTCGTGGCTCTGGGCGATTCCTTCCACGATGCGCGCGGCCCCGAGCGAATGGAGCCCGGCGACCGCGCCATGATCGCCGCCCTGCAGGAAGGCCGGGACTGGGTCTGGATCGCCGGCAACCACGACCATGCCGTGTCGGAGGGAGTCGGCGGGCGCTATGCCGAGACGCTGGCCCTCGGTGGACTCACCCTGCGGCACGAGCCGCTGCCGGATGCGCCGGAGGGCGAGATCGCCGGCCATCTGCATCCCTGCGGCAAGGTCGCCATGCGCGGCCGCGCGATTCGGCGGCGCTGCTTCGTCACCGACGGGAAGCGCCTGGTGATGCCGGCTTTCGGCGCCTATGCGGGCGGTCTCAACGTGCGCAACCCGGCCTTCGATCCGCTGTTTCCGGCCGGCTTCACTGCGCATCTCCTAGGAGACGGCCGGGTCTTCGCCATCGGCAAGGCGATGCTGGCGCGGGACTAAGAGTGCTCACAAAACTCCCGATCACGGTCGGTTCTCGCTGCGAGCATGACGGCGCAGCGGGAGTTTTGTGAGAGACACTCAGCGCCGATCGAGAGGGAGCCGTCCCGTCAGGCCTTGATGTCGGCGAAGGCCCCGACGATTTTCTCCCGGCCTTGCTTCACCAGTTCCTCGATCTTCTCCTTGATCGCATCGTTGATCTTTTCGAGTTCCTTCTGCGGCATCCCGGCCAACGCTTCCTCCGTGAGGCCCATCTTCTTGAGGATCTGTTCGCGGATCTTCTCGGCGGGCGTCATCTTGGCATATTTCAGGAAGTCGTCCTTCGCCGACGCCTCCGTCGATCCGGAGGATGTCGCGCGGACGGGGTAGCTCGCTCCCGGGGCGGATATTCCGTTGAGACCGATGGACATGGCGGCACGATTTTCCCAGCGATACACGCCTGCATTGCAAGAACGACGCCGCCGGTCGCGACGGAAAATCCTGTTTTATGTCAGGTGCTTAGAGAAACCCTATCGCCGCTGGGGCATCCTGCGCGGTAAATTCTGCCCGGCCATCGATGCCGAGCGACGACGGCGGCATGGGGGTACTCTCCGATCTAAGGGCGTCGTTGATCGGGTTCATGGGTCGACGACCCGGGGAGTATGGACCATCCCAACCGACCCCCTCATCCTGAGGCGCCGCAGCGCAGCGGAGGCCTCGAAGGAGGGCTCCAGTTCGCTCGGCGCGTCCTGGAGGGCTCCTTCGAGGCCGCTCACGCGGCGCCTCAGGATGAGGTCGCGTTTCGGTCAGGCAAGCGGCCGGTCGAGGGCGAACGAGAACAGCAGGGCTGCACTCAGGGACGCCAATCCGTAGCCGATCGGAAGCCACCACGCGGTCGTCTTCGTCTCCGTCGCTGCCCCCAGCCCGGAATGCCGATACAGTGGTGGCGAATGCGAATCGCAGCGGAGCCAGGGCACGGTCATGCTTCACGCGCTCATCGTCGGGGCCGGCCCGGTCGGCCTCACCCTCGCCGCCGAACTCGCCCGATACGGCATCGGCCTCCGCCTGATCGACAAGAGCCCGCAGCCGACGCAGACCTCGAAGGCCCTCGTGGTCTGGGCGCGCACCCTCGAACTCATGGACCGGATGGGGTGCAGGCAGGCTTTCCTCGACGCCGGCCTACGCGCCCACGGGGCGACCCTGCGCAGCGCCGGCAGCATCCTCGGCCATATCCGGTTCGACACCGTCGCCAGCGCCTACAACTTCGCCCTCATGATCCCGCAGCGGGAGACCGAGCGCCTGCTGATCGAGCATCTCGCCACCTTCGGCGTAGCAGTGGAGCGCGAGGTGGAACTCGTGAGCTTAGTGACGGGCGACGGCCACGTCGAGGCGACGCTGCGCCACGCGGACGGTGCGGAGGAGACCATGTCGACATCCTGGCTCATCGGCTGCGACGGCGCGCACAGCAAAGTGCGGCACGGCCTTGATCTCGCCTTCGAGGGAGAGGCCCAGGGGGACGACTGGCTTCTGGCCGACATTCGCCTGGAGGGCGACGGCGCACCGCCCGGCGACGAGATCGCGACCTATCTCCACCGGGACGGGCCGCTCGTCGTCTTCCCGATCCCCGGCGGCCGCGCGCGGGTGATCGCGCAGGTCGGCAAGACCGATCCGGCGCATCCGCGTCCGGACCCGACCCTCGACGCGGTACAGGCCCTGACGGACCGGCGCGCGGGCGGCTTCCGTGTCGTCGATCCGGTCTGGCTCACGCATTTCCGCATCAACGAGCGCAAGGTCTCGCAATATGCGCAGGGGCGCGCGGTCCTGGCCGGCGACGCGGCGCATATCCACAGCCCGGCCGGTGGCCAGGGCATGAATACCGGGATGCAGGACGCCATCAACCTCGCCTGGAAACTGGCGATGGTGGAGCGGGAGCAGGCCGCGCCCTCGCTCCTCGACAGCTACAGCCCCGAGCGCAACGCCGTCGGCGACATGGTTTTGCGCAATGCCGGCCGGCTCACCGACATGGCGACCCTGTCGAACCCCGTGGCGCAGGGACTGCGCAACCTCGCGCTCCGGTTCATGCTCGGCTTCCATGCCGTGCAGGACAAGATGGCGACCACGATGAGCGAGGTGGGAATCGCCTATGCCGACAGCCCGCTGTCGCGCGGCCCGCAGGCCGGGATGCGCTGGGCACCGGCGCAGGATGACGGAAAGCCCCCCGGTTCCGGATCGGTGCCGCTCTTCCTCCTCTATGCGGCGGATTCGGAACGAGGCGCCGCCTTCGCCGCGCGGTTTCCCGCCCTCGTCGAGCCGACGCCGCGACGCCCGCCCGACGGCGACAGGCTGATCCTCGTGCGGCCCGACGGCTATGTCGGCTTTTCCGGCACGGCCGAGTCCTGGGAGGAAGCCGGGGACTATCTCGCCCGGCTGGGCCCGGACCGGCCCTGAACCCTCACGCCGCGATCAGCAGGGCGCAGCCGGCCACCACCGACAGGACGAGCCGCAGGCGCCCGAGCCAGCTCGGAACGAGTCCGCGCCGGACGAGGTCGAGATCGACGATGCCCCAGCCGAGGACGAGGAGGCCGAGCACCCGCAGGTCCCACGGAACGGGACAGGCGAGCGCCGCCCAGGCGATGAGGGACGGCAGGATGGCGATGACGTAGTCGCGCCCGCCCGCACCGCCGGAAGCGGCAGCCCCCCAGCGGATGCCGCCGAGGAACGAGGCGATGACCGCGCCGTAGGTGGAGAGGATGGTGCGCGGGGCCAGGCCGACATTGCCGAGGCCGCCATCGCTGCCGCTGAGGGAGAGAACCGCGAAACCCAGAAAGGGAATGAGGCCGGCGACGCCGAGAACGAGGGCTGACGTCGGTATGGGCGTCACACGCGCCATCAAATCTCCGGCTCCGTTATCCGCGATCCGGGAGGCAGGATCGCATCGATCTCGATCATATACACGGTTGCGACGGCCCGGAACGCCGACCGGACGCCACGCCGCCAACGTGCTGGCGCCTCGCCAAAACCCGGACAAGCTGTTGTTACGAAACGCCGTTTCGCTGCGGCGCCGCGTTCTTAGCGGCCATGCGCGTCGCTATCACGCGCGGTCCCTGTCATGCGCGGTCCCTGTCATGCGCCCGTGCTGCGGCGCGGCGCCGGCACCGGCGCGGCGGGGGGCGGAGCGCCGATCAGGCTCATCGATCCGTCCACCCCGGTTCCGGTCGGCGCGGGGGGCTCGTTCACGGCCGGGAGCGCCGCCTTCGGTTTGAAGGCGGTGCTCAGGCTCTGCGCCGTGACGAGATCCTTCGGCGAGAGCTTCGCGGCGACGTCGTCGCGCTTCCGGCCCGCATCGTCGTCGCCCTGGGCGGCGGCGGCGGAGAACCAGAGGTAGGACTGGACGAGATCCTGCTGCACACCGAGGCCGCGCGCGTACAGGACGGCGAGGTTGTACTGGCTGTCGCGCATGCCGTATTCGGCGCCGCGCCGGAACCATTGCGAGGCCGTGGTGTAGTCCGGCTTGCCGTTCGCGGCGGGGTTCTCGGCATAGACCACGGCGAGGTTGTGCATGGAGCGGGCATGGCCCTGCTCCGCCGCACGCCCGTACCAGAGCTTGGCCTGGGAGAGGTCGCGCACCACCCCGGAGCCCTTCTCGTAGAGGCCGCCGAGCTTGTACTGCGCCGGGGCGTAGCCGGCACCGGCCAGGGCCTCGAACAGCTTTGCCGCCACGGCGAAATCGCGCGGCATGCCGCGCCCTTCGAGGGCGCGGGCGGCGAGGTCGTAGACGGAGGCGCCGTCGCCGTCGAGGGCGGCCTTGCGAAGCTGTGCCAGACCGGTGGGCACGGCGCCGAGATCGCCGGCAAGGTCGTGCAGCGCGGCGACCTTCGGCACGGCGCGCTGGAGCGGCCGAGATGCGGCTTCGGCCGGAGCCGTCGCCGGGGCGGTCGGTGGCGGCGCGACGTCGGAGATCGACTGGGTGGTCTCGGGGTCGGGCCGAGCGGTCGTTTCCGCGCCGGCCGGAGAAGCGCTGGCCGGAGAGGTGCCGGCCGTCGCGGCGGTGGAGGCCTTGGCCGGGCTCTCGGACGGTTCGGCCGGAGCCGCCGTCGTGGCGGCGAGCTGCGGCGCGGACGCGTCGGCGCCGCCACGGCGGGTGTTGATGGCCTGCAGCGCTCCGAGTGCCAGGACGATGGCGGCGAGGCCGAGGAGCAGCGGCTTGCGGCGCTTGTCGAGTTCGGCGCGCAGCCGCGCGCCCCTCCCGGGGACGGGGGCTTCCGCGGCGTTGTCGGGTGAAGACCGACCGCGCATCCCGGGCGAGCGGGCAGCCTCGGCCGCCTCGTTCTGCGCCGCCTGCGCTGCGCGCCGGGCGGCGGCGATGAAGCTCGTCTTGATGTCGCTCTCGGTCGGCGCGGCGGCATCCGTCGTGGCGTCGGCGGGACGATCCGGGTTCGGACGCCGGGTGCCGGGCTCCAGCGGCAGGTCCGTCACATGGCCGAGTTCGAAGGATTGCGTCGTGGGGCTCACCCGCAGGGCTTCGGGGCGCCGAACGCCGATTCCGCTCTGCATCGGCGCACGCTCGTCCACGCGGCCGGTGGCGACCGCGAGGCGCTCGGCGAGGTCATGGGTCGACCAGGCGTGGTTGGTGGGGAGCGCTCCGCCCTCCGCCAAGGCGCCGAGCTGGCCGACGAGCTTGTGCAGGGTCGAATGGACACCGTCGAGGGTCGCCTGCATCCGCTGCTCGGAGGCGGCCTGGTGCATGCGAAGGTCGGCGAGGCTGGCCTTGAGTAGTTCGAGTTCGCCGGTATCGCCGGTGGTCCCGATGCTCTCGGCGACGGCGTTGCGCGCCGCCCGCTCCACGGCGGCCTCGATCGGTGCTTCGTCGCGCAGGGCCGAGACCTGGGCCAGGAGGTCGGACATCGTCCGCTCGAGCCCCGCGAGGGCCGGGTCGGCGTCCCGCGTGTCGATGCGGCTGGCGAGCGCCAGGACCTGCTTTTCCAGGGCATCCAGCCCCTCGGCGCGCGGCCCGACGGGGCCGCCCACACGGTCGAGCTTCTCGGCGAGGTCGTGGAGCATGCCGTGGATCGAGGCGAGGTCGCCGCCGGGAATCACCGGCCGGCGCAGGGTCTCGCCCAGGTCTTCGAGGCGGCCGATCAGGTCGCCGACGGGATTGACGCTCGCCCGCTCGACCTTGTCGGCCAGGGCGTCGATGCGCACGATGATCGCGTCCGAATTGCCGCCGCCGCCGGAGGCACCGTCACGCAGGGCGTCGAGCTTGGCGCCCATCGCCTGGATCTGTTCCTCGATCCCCCCCGATTGCGGGGTCCGCAATCCGGTGCGGATCTCTTCGAGCAGGGGCCGCAGCTCGGCCATGTTGGAGCCGTCGCCGCCGACGCCGCCCTGCAGCTCGGTGATCTGGGCGCTGATGGCCTGGAGACCCTGCGCGAGGCTCTGGATCCGCTCCGGCCCGGCCAGGGCGGCGATCAGGCGGCGGATCTCGTCGAGCTCGCGGAATAGGTTGCCGAGCTCGTCGCCGTCGGCGAAGCCCGGCGTGCTGTTGCTGAGCGCGCCGTCGACCTTCGCCGCGAGGCGCTCCACGTCATTGGCGACGCGGGCATGGACGTTCTCGGCCACGTCGTCGGCGAGACGGGTGACCTGAACGCGGATCAACTCGATGGGGGCCGCGATGGCGGCGAGGTCGGCCGGCTCCTGGGCGCGCTGGACCCCGGTGACGAGGGAGCGCATGGCCTGTTCGAGGGCGCCGACGTCGCGACCCGTGGCGAGGCCGCCGATCGATTCGCGCAGGCGGCTCGTCTCGGCCTGCAATTCGGAAATGGCGGGAGACGGCATCCGGAGAGCGGCACCGCTCGCCTTGCCCTGGGCGGGCGTCCCGTCGGAATCGAGTTCGCGCTGGCGCTGGCGGATCTCGGCGACGGCGTCGCGGATCTCGGCCTCCGCCGGACGGCCGCGCCGGCCGATCGGCCGCGGGGACGCCAGCTGCTCGCCGAGCTCGACCATGCGGCGCTCGATCTGGCCCAGGCGCTCGGCCATCTGCGCGGCCGGGGACAGGCCGGCATCGAGCACGGTGCTGATCCGGGCCTCGATCTCCTCGATCGTCCGGCTCGCCGCCTGTTGCGAGGCCTGCTGGTCCTGACCGATCTTGTGGTCGATCCGGTCGAGACGCCGCATCATCTCGGCAATCGAGTTCGTGAACGGCTCGACCGGGTCCGATGCGACGGCAGCGACTTCGGCGGTGGCAGCGACTTCGGCGGGGGCAGTAACTTCGGTGACGGCCGCGACTTCGGTGACGGCGGCGATCTCGGCGGCGGGCTCGGCCTCCGGGGAGGATTCGGGAGCGGCGGCGGCCTCGACGACCGGTGAGGGTTCGGGAACGGCGGCGGTCTCCACCGGGGCGGGCGGCACCGGCGACGGGACCTGCCCCTCCGGGCGGGGCCGGGCCGGATGGTGCGTGGACGAGGAGGTGCGGGAACGGCGCGCCTTGGGCTTCTGATCCGGCGAGACGATGGACGCGATCCAGGCTTCCACCGGCACGCCGGCGCGGCGCGCCACGTCGCGCGCGGCGTCGAGGACTTCCGGGTCGAACTCTTCCAGGTTCAGCGTCGCGTTGCGTTTCATCGTCAAACCCGGGGCAGCGAGGTCCGTGACCCAATCCGACGTGTCGTTGTGCAACGTGGGGGTGTCGCAGCGGCAGGCAAACGGATCGATTGCCCACGACATTTGATACTCTTGGTAAACAGCGGGTTAAGCCCTGTGCCAAACTGATCATATCTCTCGGGAAAGGCGCCGGAAGGCGCCCCCCCTTCCCCTCCCGGGCTCGATAGTTTATATGTGAACCATCAAGCGCGCCGTGGCCTCCGGGCCGAATCGAGCACGCGGTCGAACGGGTGGAGGACAGACGACATGCCGACGTACCGGGCACCTGTGGAGAACGTTCGGTTTCTCCTCGACGACGTCTTCGCGTTCCACGGCCGCAACAACCTGCGCGGGTTCTCCGATGCGTCGCCCGACCTGATCCAGGCCGTGCTCACCGAGGGCGCCAAGCTCGCCGAAGAGGTGCTGACCCCCCTCAACGCCATCGGCGACAGGCAGGGCTGTACCCGGCACGCCGACGGCAGCGTCACCACGCCGGACGGGTTCAAGGCCGGCTACGCCGCTTATGCGGCGGGCGGCTGGATGGGCATTTCCGTGCCGGAGGAATATGGCGGCCAGGGCCTGCCGCACACGATCAACACCGCGATCTCCGAATTCGCGTCGTCGGCCAATCTGGCGCTGACGATGTATCCGGGCCTGACGCAGGGGGCGATGGCCGCCCTCCTCGTCCACGGCTCCGAGGAACAGAAGGCGACCTACCTGCCGAAGATGGTCGAGGGTGCCTGGACCGGCACGATGAACCTCACCGAGCCCCATTGCGGCACGGATCTCGGGCTCCTCAAGACCAAGGCCGTGCCGAACGGCGACGGCTCCTACAGCCTCACCGGCACCAAGATCTTCATCTCGGCCGGCGAGCACGACCTGTCGGAGAACATCGTCCATCTCGTCATCGCCCGGATCGAGGGTGCGCCGGCCGGCACCAAGGGCATCTCGCTATTCGTGGTGCCGAAATTCCTCGTCAACGCGGATGGCTCGGTGGGCGAGCGGAACGGCGTCTCCTGCGGTTCCCTCGAACACAAGATGGGCATCCACGGCAATTCCACCTGCGTCATGAACTACGACGGCGCGAAGGGCTGGCTCGTCGGCCAGGAGAACCGCGGTCTCAACGCGATGTTCGTGATGATGAACGAGGCGCGCCTCGCGGTGGGCGTCCAGGGTCTCGCCCAGTCGGAGGTCGCCTACCAGAACGCCGTGGCCTACGCGAAGGACCGGCTCCAGGGCCGCGCCCTCACCGGCGCCAAGGCCCCGGACAAGGTCGCCGACCCGATCATCGTCCACCCGGACGTGCGCCGGACCCTCATGGGCATCCGCGCCTTCAACGAGGCCGCCCGCGCGCTGGTGCTGTGGACCGCGCTTCAGGCGGATATCGGCCATCGCTCCGACGACGCGGCCGAGCGCCAGAAGGCCGAGGACCATATGGGCCTCATGACCCCGGTGGTGAAAGGCGTGCTCACGGACAAGGGGTTCGACAACGCGGTGGCGGCCCAGCAGCTCTTCGGCGGCCACGGCTACATCGAGGAATGGGGCATGTCGCAATTCGTGCGCGATGCCCGCATCGCCATGATCTACGAGGGCGCCAACGGCATCCAGGCCATGGACCTCATCGGCCGCAAGCTGCCCAAGGATGGCGGCCGGGCGATGATGGGCTTCCTCGCCGAGGTCCAGACCTTCATCAAGGACCATGCCGAGGTGGAGGGCATGGCCCCGTTCACCGCGCCGCTCCAGGCCGGCCTGAACGACCTCCAGGGCGCCACCATGTGGTTCATGCAGAACGCCTTCTCCAAGCCGGACAATGCCGGGGCCGGCGCCACCGACTACATGCACCTCCTCGGCCTCGTCGCCATGGGCTACATGTGGGCCCGGATCGCCAAGGCGGCGCTGGCCCGCATCGCCCAGGGCCCGTCGCCGGAGATGGACGACAAGCTCGTCACCGGCCGGTTCTACATGGAGCGGACGCTGCCCGAGACCGCCCTGCGGCTGGTGCGGATCAAGGCCGGGGCCGAGACGACCATGGCGCTCGGCGCCGAGGCGTTTTAGAGCGGACGACAGACTTTCAGCTCACCACGTCATTCCGGGGCGCTCGCAGAGCGAGCCCGGAATCCAGAACCGCCGACGCGATAAATCTTGGATGTGTTCGCGGATCTGGATTCCGGGCTCCGCTTCGCGGCCCCGGAATGACGGTGAGACCGAGAGCAGACTTTGAAAGCCGTCGCTCCGCAGGAGCGGACAACAGGGAAGCGCATATGCCCGAGGCCTTCATCTACGATCACGTCCGCACGCCGCGGGGCCGCGGCAAGCCGGATGGCGCGCTGCACGAGGTGACGGCCCTGCGCCTCGCCGAGACGGCCCTGCGCGCCCTCAAGGAGCGCAACGAGCTCGACACGCGGCAGGTGGACGACGTCATCCTCGGCTGCGTCGATCCCGTCGGCGAGGCCGGCGGCGACATCGCCCGCGCGGCGGCCCTGGTGGCCGATTACGGCGACCACGTGCCCGGCGTGCAGATCAACCGCTTCTGCGCCTCCGGCCTCGACGCGGTGAACTTCGCCGCGGCCCAAATCATGGCCGGCCAGCACGACCTCACCATCGGCGGCGGCGTCGAATCCATGAGCCGCGTCGGTCTGGGCGCCTCGGGCGGGGCCTGGCCGGTGGACCCGGCCATCGCGATCAAGTCGTGGTTCATGCCGCAGGGCGTCTCGGCCGACCTCATCGCCACGAAATACGGCTTCTCCCGCGACGATTGCGACGCCTATGCGGTGGAGTCGCAGAAGCGCTCGGCGAAATCCTGGGCCGACGGGCTGTTCGGCAAGTCCGTCGTGCCGGTGCGCGACGTCAACGGCATCACCTTGCTCGACACCGACGAGCACATGCGTCCCTCCACCGACATGCAGTCGCTGGCCGGGCTGAAGGCCTCCTTCGTCCAGATGGGCCAGATGGGCGGCTTCGACGCCGTGGCGATCGACGCGCATCCCGACGTGGAGACGGTGAACCACGTGCATCACGCCGGCAATTCGTCCGGCATCGTCGATGGGGCCGCCGCCGTGCTGGTGGGCTCGAAAGAGGCGGGCGAGAAGGCCGGCCTCAAGCCGCGCGCCCGCATCCGCGCCTTCGCCAATATCGGCTCGGACCCGGCGCTGATGCTCACCGGCCCGGTGGACGTGACGAAGAAGGTGCTGGCGCGTGCCGGCATGACCGTCGCCGATATCGACCTGTTCGAGGTTAACGAGGCCTTCGCCGCCGTGGTCCTGCGCTTCTGCCAGGCCTTCGGGCTCAACCCGTCCGAGGTGAACGTCAATGGCGGCGCCATCGCCATGGGCCATCCGCTGGGCGCCACCGGCGCGATGATCCTCGGCACGGTGCTCGACGAGCTGGAGCGCACCGGCAAGGAGCGCGCCCTCGTCACCCTCTGCATCGGCGCCGGCATGGGCACCGCCACGATCATCGAGCGGGTGTGATGGGGCGCTATCCCTCCCAAACCCTTCGGAACGCTGCTAAACGGCGCACTCCCGCCGCCGATGCCGGCGGCGCAATCATAAACACCGGGAGACACGCCACGATGACACGCCTTCTCGCGACCCTGATGCTGACGACCGCGCTCTGCGCGCCGTTCGCCGCCCATGCGGACGACGCCGCCGACCGCGTCGCGGTCGCCAAGGATCTGGTTCAGAAGACCCTGATCAAGAACCTCGAAACCGGCTTCACCGGCGCCCTGGAAAAGACCGTGCAGCCGATGCCCGAGGACAAGGCCGAGGCCATCCGCAAGGAGGTCCGCGCCGAGTTCGACAAGCAGCGCGAGGTGATGATCGAAGGATTGTCGAAGGCCTATGCCGAGAAGTTCAATCTCGACGAGCTCAAGCACCTCAGCGGCATCTACGACGACAAGATCTACCAGAAGTTCCAGGCGATCAATTCGGACCCGGCCTCGACGGTCACGGTGATCTCGCAGGGCGCGGTCACCAAGATCCTGAACATGCTGGCCATCGCCTCGGCCGGCGACAGGCCGGCGGGCGCACCGCCGCTGCCCGGAACGGCGCCGGCCAAGTAAAACCCGATTGAGGTCGATCCAGCGGAGGATCGACGGCAGGGCCGCACCGCCTGGGGCGGCCCTGCATGAGACCGACGACACGAACTTGCAGGCACAGCGACGCGACGGGCGTTCCGGGAAGAGCGCTATGACGCCAGGGCGGCGAGGCGCGGCTCCCGTGCCTCGAATCCGGCGACACTCGGGAGGGCTTCGAGTTGGGGGCGGGCGAAATGATAGCCTTGGAACAGCGTTGCCCCGAGCTCGCGCAGGGTCTCGAGTTCGCCCCGCGTCTCGACACCTTCCGCGATGACCGAGACGCCGAGCTGGCGCGCGATGGAGATGATCCCCGCCGTGATGATCTGACGGCCCTTGTCCGTGTCGATGCCGCGCAGGAGTTCCATGTCGATCTTGATCAGGTCGGGACGGAAGTTCGCCAGGAGGTTGAGGCCGGCGAAGCCCGCGCCGAAATCGTCCAGTGCGGTGAGAAAGCCCTGCTTGCGATATTCGGCGACGATGCGCTTCACATGGTCGATGTCCCGGAACTTCTCGTTCTCGGTGAACTCGAACATGATCCGGTCATGTGCGAATCCGGCCCGGCGCGCCGCCTCCAGCGAGGAGCGGATGCAGGCCGCCGGCTCGTAGACCGCGTTCGGCATGAAGTTGATGGACAGCTTGGTCTCGTCGTCGACGGGGAACAGCCGGCCGGCCAGCTCGATGGCACGCACCCGCGCGGCCTGATCGAAGCGATAGACCGTCGTCTCGGTGACGCGATCGAGGATGGAGGCGGCGGACTGGCCTTCGGGGCCGCGCACCAGCGCCTCGTATCCCCACACGCGCTGAGCGTCGAGATCGAGGATGGGTTGGAACGCCATGGTAAACGTAAAGTCGAGATCGGCGCCGTCGCGGCATCCCTGGCAGACGTTTCGCGCCAACATTCGATAAGTTTCCTCGTTCCACCTTTTCGATCCTGGGATTCTTTATCCAGCCCAAATTTTTAAAACGTCTTAATAGCCTCACGCCTCAAGCCGACCCCACAAGGATCAGACATGAATCTCACGAATTTCAGCTTCGAGGTCGATTCCGACGGTATCGCGCTCGCGACCTGGGACATGCCCGGCCGCTCGATGAACGTCTTCACCGAAGGGGTGATGAGCGACCTGCATCAGGTCATCGACGCCGTGGTGGCCGATCCGGCCGTGAAGGGCTGCGTCATCACCTCGGGCAAGGACAACTTCTCCGGCGGCGCCGACCTGACCATGCTGCAGGGTCTCGGACAGGCTTACGAGACGCTGAAAGCCGAGAAGGGCGAGGAGGAGGCCATGCGCCACTTCTTCGAGGAATCGCGCAAGCTCACCCTGGTCTTCCGCAAGTTGGAGACCTGCGGCAAGCCCTTCGCGGCGGCGGTGAATGGCATCTGCCTCGGCGGCGCCTTCGAGCTTTCGCTTTCCTGTCACCACCGGGTGCTGTCCGACGATCCGAAGACCCGCGTCGGCCTGCCCGAGATCAAGGTCGGGCTGTTCCCCGGCGCGGGCGGGACCCAGCGCGTCCCCCGCCTGATGCAGACCGGTGACGCCCTGCAGATGTTGTTCAAGGGCGAGCAGATCCGCCCGCTCATGGCCAAGAACATGGGCCTCGTCCACGAGGTCGCGCCGAAAGACGAGATCGTGGAGAAGGCCAAGGCCTGGATCAGGGCCGGCGGCTCGCCCGTGGCCCCCTGGGACCAGCCGAAGTTCAAGGCACCCTCGGGCAAGGTCTATTCGCCCGCCGGCATGATGATCTGGCCCCCGGCCAACGCGATCTACCGCCGCGAGACCCACGACAATTACCCGGCGGCCAAGGCCATCCTCGCCTCGGTCTACGAGGGCCTGCAACTGCCGATGGACCTCGCCCTGCGGGTCGAGAGCCGGTACTTCGCCAAGATCCTGCGCTCCAAGGAGGCGGCGGCGATGATCCGCACGCTGTTCATCTCCATGGGCGAGCTGAACAAAGGCGCGCGCCGGCCGAAGGAGATCGCCAAGACCAGCGTGAAGCGGGTGGGCGTCGTCGGCGCCGGCTTCATGGGGGCCGGGGTCGCCTACGTCACCGCCAATGCGGGGATGGAGGTGATCCTCCTCGACCAGTCCACGGACGCCGCCGAGAAGGGCAAGGCCTACGCCCACAAGCTCGTCACCGACCAGATCAACAAGGGTCGCGCCAAGACCGCCGACCGCGAGGCGCTGCTCGCGCGCATCACCACCAGCGCCGATTACGCCGACCTGTCATCCTGTGATCTCGTGATCGAGGCGGTGTTCGAAGATCCCAAGGTGAAGGCCGAGGTCATCGCCAAGGTGGAGGCGGTGATCGGCGAGGACGTGATCTTCGCCTCCAACACCTCGACCCTGCCGATCTCGGGCCTCGCCAAGGCGTCCCGGCGCGCGGGCAATTTTGTGGGCATCCACTTCTTCTCGCCGGTGGAGAAGATGATGCTCGTCGAGATCATCAAGGGCGAGGAGACCGGGGACGCGGCGCTCGCCACCGCCCTCGACTACGTCCGCGCGATCAAGAAGACGCCCATCGTCGTCAACGACAGCCGTGGCTTCTTCGCCAATCGCTGCGTCGGCGCCTATCTTTACGAGGGTCACAAGATGCTCATC
This sequence comes from Methylobacterium sp. Leaf85, assembly GCF_001422125.1. Lineage (NCBI taxonomy): Bacteria > Pseudomonadati > Pseudomonadota > Alphaproteobacteria > Hyphomicrobiales > Methylobacteriaceae > Methylobacterium > Methylobacterium sp. Leaf85. Next base: position 120,488 of record NZ_LMME01000035.1, read on the forward strand.
GAGGGCATCCCCGCCGCCATGATCGAGAATGCCGGCCGCCAGGCCGGGATGCCGGTGGGGCCCCTCTCCCTCACCGACGAGGTGGCCGTCGACCTCGCCCTGAAGATCGTCAAGGCCACCGAAGCGCAGCTCGGCGCCGAGGCGATCGACCCCGCCCAGAAGGCTCTGCTCACCACCCTGGTGGAGGGCGAGGGCCGGCTCGGGCGCAAGAACCGGAAAGGCTTCTACGACTATCCGGACGGCGCCTCGAAGAAGCTCTGGCCCGGATTGTCGGAGCTCCAGGCGACGCGGATCGACCCCGACGACGTCGATTTCACCGAGCTGAAGCAGCGGCTACTGGTGGTCCAGGCGCTGGAGGCTGCCCGCACCGTGGGCGAAGGCGTGATCACGGATCCGCGCGAGGCCGATGTGGGCTCCATCCTCGGCTTCGGCTTCGCCCCTTTCACCGGCGGCGCCCTGTCCTACATCGACTTCATGGGTGCGAAAGCGTTCGTGGCCCTGGCCCAGGGTCTCGAGGCCAGGCACGGGGCGCGCTTCGCGGTGCCGGAGAACCTCCTGCGCATGGCGGAGGCCGGCGGCACTTTCTACGGCGAGGCCGCAGCCAAGAAGGCGGCGTGAACGAACATTCCGGCTCGGGACATCCCCTGCCGGGGTCACATGACGGGAGGGAGCGTTCCATGAGCACGACCGAAGCGACCACCGCCGATCAGGTCGGCGCCGACGGAACGCCCCTGCGGGTCACGGCGACACCGGCCGCCATCGCCCTGATTGAGGAATTGCGCGCCGAGCACGGGCCGGTGATGTTCCACCAATCGGGCGGGTGCTGCGACGGGTCCTCGCCCATGTGCTACCCGGTGGGCGACTTCCTCACCGGCGACAGCGATGTCCATCTCGGCCGGGTGGCCGGCGCGGATTTCTGGATCAGCCGCCCGCAGTTCCAGGTCTGGAAGCACACCCACCTGATCCTCGACGTGGTGCCCGGCCGAGGCGGCATGTTCTCCCTGGAGAACGGCCGCGACAAGCGCTTCCTCATCCGCTCGCGGATTTTTACGGATGCGGAGAACACGGCGCTCGAAGGCGCTTGCCGGATCTGATCGGGAGGCGGCGCCCACGGCTGGTCTGGACGTGAGATGCACGACAGATGTCGCGCACGGTTGCGACGGCCCATGGGTCTGCGCCCGGGCATCAGCCCGCGCCTCCACCCAAGCGGCCACGATTGTCCTCACTTCGCAGGCACGGTCCGTGCGGTGAGCTTGTTGCCATCGGGATCACGAAGGTAGGCGACGAAGGCGCCGTTCGGACGCTGAGAGGGAGCGCTCTCGATTGCGCTGCCCCCACGCTCGGTGCCGGCCTGATGCCAGGCGAGAACATGGTCGCGGCTCGCAGCGGCGATACCGACCGTTCCGCCGTTGGCCGCGGTTGCGGGCTTGCCGTCGATGGGTGTCGTGATCATCAGCCGACCGCCCTCATGGGAATAGATGAGCCTGCCTCTGGCATCCATCTCGCCGGGCTCGGCCCCCAATGCGACGAAGGTCGCATCGTAGAAGGCTCGGGCCCGCTCCAGGTCGTTGCTGCCGATCATCACGTGCGTGAACATCGAGTCTCTCCGGAAAGGGGCGGCACGAGATAACGGCGGTCGAGCCTGGAGCCGAGTCCAGTCCGTCTGCGAACGCGCATCCGGCTTTCGCAGAACTACGGCTCCCAATCCCTGATGCTCCGGGATGGAAGCCGGGTCGTCGGTTTTCGACCGCCTTGCGGAAGATAAAGGACGAACCTCTCGGCTCACCCCACCTTCACCCGCCAGATGTCGTCGGCGTATTCGCGCATGGAGCGGTCGGAGGAGAACCAGGCCATCCGGGCGGTGTTGAGGATGGCTTTCTTCCACCAGCTGGCCTTGTCGATCCAGGCGGCGTCGATCTCCCGCTGGACGCGCCAGTAATCGTCGAAATCGACGGTGAGCAGGTAGCGGTCGTTGTGGCGCAAATCGTCCACGATCGGCTGGAAGCGGCCGCGCTCCTCAGGCGAGAACCCGCCCGCCTCGATGAAGTCGAGGGCGGCGGAAAGGCGCGGCGAGGCCGCGATGGCCCGGGCGGCGTAATCCGGCTCGGCCGCCCGCTTCTGAACTCCGGCCGCGTCGAGGCCGAAGATGAAGATGTTGTCCGCCCCCACATGGTCGCGGATCTCGATATTGGCGCCGTCGAGTGTGCCCACGGTGAGGGCGCCGTTCAGCGCCAGCTTCATGTTGCCGGTGCCCGACGCCTCCATGCCGGCGGTGGAGATCTGCTCCGATAGGTCGGAGCCGGGGATGATCGCCTCGGCGAGGCTGACGCGGTAATTCGGCAGGAACACCACCTTGAGCCGGCCGGCAACGTCCGGATCACTGTTGACGAGCTTGGCCACATCGCAGGCGAGCTTGATGATGAGCTTGGCCTGGACGTAGCTCGGCGCGGCCTTTCCGCCGAAGATCTTGACGCGCGGCGTCCAGTCCTTGTGCGGCTCGGCCTTGATCGCCTGATACAAAGCCACAGTCTCGATCACGTTGAGGAGCTGGCGCTTGTATTCGTGGATACGCTTGATCTGGGTGTCGAACAGGGCCGAGGGATCGACGACGATGCCGGTATTCTCGGCTACCACCTTGGCCAGCGCCTCCTTCCGGGATGTGCGCATGGCGGCGTAGCGGGCCTGGAAGGCGGAATCGGCGGCGTAATCGGCCAGCCCCAGCAGCGCCTCGGGCTCGTCGAGGACGCGCTCGCCCACCACCTCCACGGCGAGCTTCGTCAGCTCCGGGTTGCAGTTGTGGAACCAGCGCCGGAAGGTGATCCCGTTGGTCTTGTTGACGATCTTGTCGGTGTCGAGGGCGTGGAGGTCCTTGAACACCGTGGAGCGCATCAGGTCGGTGTGGAGCGCCGAGACGCCGTTCACCCGGCGGGCGCCGAGGAAGGCGAGATGGCCCATCCGCACGCGCTTACCGTTGGCCTCGTCGATGAGCGAGACCGAGGCGAGCTGCGCCGCATCGGCCCTGCCGTGGCGTCCCTGCTCTTCGAGATGCATCCAGTTGATCAGGTAGATGATCTGCATGTGGCGCGGCAGTAGCCGCTCCATGAGCTCCACCGGCCATGTCTCCAGCGCCTCGGGCAGGAGGGTGTGGTTGGTATAGCTCAGGGTATGGGTGGTGATGTGCCAGGCATCCTCCCAGGCGAGGCCGTGATCCTCGAGGAGGATGCGCATCAGCTCCGGCACGGCAATGGCCGGGTGGGTGTCGTTGAGCTGGATCGCGGCATGGTCGGGCAGCGAGCGGAGATCGCCGCGCTCGGCCACGTGCCGGGAGACGAGGTCCTGCAGCGAGGCCGAGGTGAAGAAGTATTCCTGGCGCAGTCGAAGTTCCTGGCCGCTCTCCGAGGAATCGCTCGGATAGAGCACCCGCGAGATCGCCTCGACCTTGGACCGGGCGGCCACCGCGCCCACATGGTCGCCGCCGTTGAACTGCGCGAGTTCGAGGGGCGAGTTCGCCTCCGCCTTCCAGAGCCGCAGGGTGTTGACGTGCTTACCGCGCCAGCCGACCACGGGGACGTCATGGGCCACGGCCCGAACGGTCTCGGCCGGGTGCCAGTGCCGACGGATCACGCCGTCCGAGATCGCCGACATGGTGACGTGACCGCCGAAGCCGATCGTGTAGGTCGCCTCGGGCCGCACGAATTCCCAGGGATTGCCCTCGGCGAGCCAGGTTTCCGGCGCCTCCTTCTGCCAGCCATCCTCCAGGGATTGCTTGAACAGGCCGTGATCGTAGCGGATGCCGTAGCCGATGGCGGGGATCGACAGGCTCGCCATGCTCTCCATGAAACAGGCGGCGAGACGCCCGAGGCCGCCATTGCCGAGCGCCGCATCCGGTTCGGCCGCCTCGACGTCGCCGAGATCGATGCCGAGGTCGCGCAAGGCCCGGCGGGTCGTTTCCACGAGGCCGAGATTGTTCATGGCGTCGGACAGGAGTCGGCCGATGAGGAATTCGAGGGAGAGGTAATAGACGCGCTTGTTGGGGATGCTGGTGGACCTGCCGTCCATGCAGGCATCGACGATCCGGTCGCGCAGGGCCAGGGCGGTGGCGGCGAACCAGTCGCGCTCGCGGGCGGTCTCGGGGGTCTTGCCGATGGCATAGGCGAGCTTGGCGAGGATCGCTTCGCGCAGATCCGCCACGGGGTCGCCGGAGGCGGGCTTGGCCGGAGCGGTCCAGCCCGGCCGGGCCGGGGCGTCTCCGGCGGCGGTACGCGTGCCGATGTCCTCGCTCCGAGCGGTGGCGGCCAGGATTTCGTTCAGCATGGTCTCATTCCCCCTCAGTGTCGCTGCCGCAGAGCGCTGTTCGGCACCCGCTTCTTCCGGCGGTGACCGTGCGGCGGCGTCGCTATGGACAGGTCGGACTTCCGGGATCGACCGATCCCGCTGGCGGTGACCGGTCCCCGCGATTCGCCTGTCTCCCATCCAAACCGTGCGGGAATGAGACCATTTAGCGCTGAAGGTTTCATGAATGCGGCGGAAGCGCGCTGGCGCGGCAGCGGGAAGGAGGCCCGGGGCGGGGTCGCTTGGTGCTCCGCCACAGGCTAGGCTGTGACCGGCATCGGGGTATGAATCGGGGGACGGATGACGTCAGGCGAGACGACTGTTCCGGATCTGGCGAAAGCCGTCTGGTGGAAGCGGGGGACCGTCTATCAGGTCTATCCGCGTTCGTTCCAGGACACCAATGGCGACGGTGTGGGCGATCTTCCCGGCATCACGCGCCGGCTCGACTATCTCGCCTGGCTCGGCGTCGACGCCGTCTGGATCTCGCCGATCTATCCCTCGCCCATGGCGGATTACGGCTACGACGTCGCCGATTATTGCGGCGTCGACCCGCTCTTCGGCAGCCTCGCCGACCTCGACGCGCTGATCGCGGAGGCCCATGCCCGCCGGCTCAGGGTCATCCTCGACTTCGTGCCGAACCACTCTTCCATCGCGCATCCGTGGTTCACCGAGAGCCGCGCCTCGCGCGAGAATCCGCGGCGGGACTGGTACATCTGGCGCGATCCGGCGCCGGATGGCGGGCCGCCCAACAACTGGCTGAGCAATTTCGGCGGCCCGGCCTGGACCTTCGACGAGGCCAGCGGCCAATATTACTACCACGCGTTCCTGAGCCAGCAGCCCGACCTGAACTGGCGCAACCCGGCGGTGCGGGAAGCGATGCACGACGTCCTGCGTTTCTGGCTCGACCGGGGGATCGACGGGTTCCGCGTCGACGTGATCTGGCACCTGATGAAGGACGAGGGCTTTCGCGACAATCCGGCGAACCCCGCCTTCAACCCTGAACAGCCGGAGATCAACCGGTTCGATCAGGTCTATTCCGCCGACCGCCCGGAAGTGTTCGACATCATCGCCGGCATGCGCCGCGTGCTGGACGGTTACGACGACCGAGTGCTTATCGGCGAGATCTACCTGCCGATCGAGCGGCTGGTGGCTTATTACGGCCCCGGTCTGACCGGCGTCGACCTGCCGTTCAACTTCCAGCTGATCCAGACCCCGTGGCAGGCCGATGCCGTGGCGGCCCTGGTGGACGAGTACGAGGAGGCGCTGCCCCCCGGCGGCTGGCCGAACTGGGTGCTGGGCAACCACGACCAGCCCCGCATCGCCGCACGGATCGGCGAGGCGCAGGCCAGGATCGCGGCGATCCTCCTCCTCACCTTACGCGGCACGCCCACGGTCTATTACGGCGACGAGATCGGCCTCGCCCATGTGGAGATCCCGCCGGAGCGGATGCGAGACCCCTGGGGCTTCAACGAACCGGGCCATGGCCGCGACCCGGAACGGACCCCGATGCAGTGGGACGACACAGAGCATGCCGGCTTCAGCGAGGCCGAACCCTGGTTGCCCTTGAGCGCCGACCGGGACAGGCGGCATGTCGAGGCCCTGCGCGACGATTCCACCTCGATCCTCACACTCTACCGGAGGCTCCTGCATCTCCGCCGCGCCTATCCGGCCCTGGCGGTGGGAAGCTACCGCCGGCTCGATACGGACGGGCTCGAACACGTCCTCGCCTATGAGAGGGTGGAGGCCGGCGAGACCGTGCGGATCGTACTGAACTTCTCGGGCTGGCCGGTCCGGTTCCCGCTGGTGGGCGAATCAGGCTGGAGCGTCCTCCTCTCCACCCATCCCGGACGAGCCGATATCGGCGCCTCGGAGGTGCTCGACATGGCCGGAAACGAGGGCGTGATCCTGCTCCGGCACCCTGACTGAAGGCGGCGGAGCCGAGGGAGGCCGAAAAAACTATCGCGGCGCGACATTTTCCCCGCGCCGCAGCAAACTGAACGTAGTATTAACCGACCCAGTGGCTTGAGTTGTGCATCGCGAAGAGCACGATCTGCCCTAGAGGTCTCCATCATATGCCGGCGACGACCACCTCCAGTGCCGACCTCGCCTCGCCGATTTTCGCCTCCGGCGCGGCCGACGCCGAGGTAATTCGGGGCCTCTCGCTCCAGCCGCGCATCCTCTACGCGACCCCGGAGATGGCGGATTTCGTCAAGACCGGCGGTCTGGGCGAAGTCGCCGGCGCCCTGCCCCGGTCGCTGCGCCGCCATTACGACGTCCGCGTGCTCATTCCCGGCTATCGCCAGGTGGTGGACCGGTTCGACCACATCCCCGTCGTCGCCCATCTGCGCGGCCATGCCGGCATCCCGCCCTGCGATCTCGGGCTCATCGAGACGGGTGACGGCCTCAAGGTCTACATCATCCTGAGCGCCGATCTCTACCAGCGCGACGGCACGCCCTATGGCGACGCGCAGGGGGATTTCCGCGATAACGACCTGCGCTTCGCGCGCCTCAGCCTCGCGGCTGCGGAACTGACCGGCGGGGTCGACCCGTCCTGGTCGGCCGACCTGCTTCACCTCAACGACTGGCAGACGGCGCTCGCCCCCGCCTATCTCGAATGGACCGGGCAGCGCGTCCCCAGCGTCCTGACGATCCACAACCTCGCCTATCAGGGCCTGTTCCCGAGCGATTCCCTCGGTCGCCTCGGCATCCCGGACGGGGCCTTCCAGATGGATGGCTGCGAGTTCTACGGGCATCTCTCCTTCCTCAAGGCCGGCATCTATTACGCCTCGCACGTCACCACGGTGAGCGAGACCTATGCCCGCGAGATCATGATGCCGGAATCCGGCTGCGGCCTCGACGGCCTCCTGCGCACCCGCGCCGCACAGGGGCGGCTGGCCGGCATCCTCAACGGGATCGACGAGAGCTGGGACCCGCGCACCGATCCGCACCTCGCCACCCGCTTCGAGGCCGACGACTGGAAGGGCAAGCGCGCCAATGCCGAGACGGTCCGCCGCCATTTCGGCCTCGCCGTCTCGCGCGGCCCGCTCTTCGCCATCGTCTCGCGCCTGGTCCACCAGAAGGGCATCGACCTCAGCCTCAGCGCGGCCGAGACCATCGTGGCCGAGGGCGGCCAGATCGTCGTCATCGGCGAGGGCGAGCGCCGGTTCGAGACTGCGTTGAGCGATCTCGCCCGCCGCCATCCGGATTCCGTCGGGGTCCAGGTGGGGTTCGAGGAGAAGGAAGCCCGGCGGATGTTCGCCGGAAGCGACTTCCTGCTGATGCCCTCGCGCTTCGAACCCTGCGGCCTCGCGCAGATGTACGCCCAGCGTTTCGGCTCGCTGCCGATCGTGCGCCGCACCGGCGGCCTCGCCGACACGGTGGAGGACGGCGTGACCGGCTTCACCTTCGGCGAAGCCTCGCAGAAGGGGTTCCTCGGCGCCGTCCGCCGCGCCCTCGACACGTTCGGCGAGAAGAAGCGCCTCAACGCCATGCGCCGCCGCGCCATGTCCCGCTCCTTCACCTGGGACGGCGCGGCCATGGACTACTCGGCGCTCTACGCCCGCGCGCTGGGCAATGGCGGCGGTCTTCGCGCCCGCACGGTCTAAGGTCAGCATCCGACCGATCTTAGCGTCCGAACAGCCGATTTGAGTTGCCTGTCCAAGTCTCGACCTCATCCTGAGGTGCCGCGTAGCGGCCTCGAAGGAGGGTTCCAGAAGCCACTGCGCGAACTGGAGTACTCCTTCGAGGCCTCCGCTGCGCTCCGGCACCTCAGGATGAGGTGGTCTGGTGGGATGCTCTACTTTGGCGAGAGCACCGGTTAAGCGATCCGATCAAACAGACTCAAACAAAAAAGGCGCCGGTTCATCGAACCGGCGCCTTTTCTCATACTATCCCGGTGACACGGGCCGATCTCAGCCCTCGCGCACGAAGATCATCGTCCCGAGCGGCGGCGCTGCGAGAACCAGCGAATAGGGCTGGCCGTGGCTCTCCACCGGCTCCGCCTGGACGCCGCCCATATTGCCGACGTTCGAGCCGCCATAGCGCTCGGAATCCGAGTTGATCGCCTCGCGGTAGAACCCGGCCTCCGGCACGCCGATCCGGTATCCGTCACGCGGAATCGGCGTGAAGTTAGAGACGACGACGGCGACCTCACCCGGATTCGTGCCCTTGCGCGCCCAGGCGATGACGCTGTTGTCCTGGTCGTCGGAGACCAGCCACTGGAAACCGGCGGCCTCGCAATCCCTCACGTGGAGGGCGGGCGTCGAGGTGTAGAGGCGGTTCAGGTCGCGGACGAGATCCTTCACGCCGCGATGCAGAGGATCGTCGAGCAGGTGCCAGTCGAGACTCTGGTTGTGGTTCCACTCTTTCTGCTGGCCGAACTCGCCGCCCATGAAGAGCAGCTTCTTGCCCGGATGGCCCCACATGTAGCCGAAATAGGCGCGCAGATTCGCGAATTTCTGCCAGCGGTCGCCCGGCATCTTGTCCAGCAGCGAGCCTTTTCCATGGACGACTTCGTCATGCGACAGCGGCAGGATGAAGTTCTCGGAGAAGGCGTAGAGCAGCCCGAAGGTCAGGTCGTGGTGGTGATAGCGGCGATGGATCGTCTGCTTCGACATGAATTCCAGGGTGTCGTGCATCCACCCCATGTTCCACTTGAAGCCGAAGCCGAGTCCGCCCGTATAGGTCGGGTGGGAGACGCCCGGCCAGGAGGTGGATTCCTCGGCGATCGTCATCGTGCCCGGCGCGTGGCTATAGGTCGCCTCGTTGGTCTTGCGCAGGAAGTTGATGGCGTCGAGATTCTCGTTACCGCCGTACTGGTTGGGGATCCACTCGCCCTGCCGGCGCGAATAGTCGAGGTAGAGCATGGAGGCGACGGCATCCACGCGCAGACCGTCGAGATGATAATGCTCGAGCCAGAACCGGGCATTGGCGGCGAGGAAGCTCGACACTTCCGTGCGGCCGAAATTGTAGATGTAGGTCCCCCAGTCCTGGTGGAATCCCTGGCGCGGGTCGGCATGCTCATAGAGATGCGTCCCGTCGAACTGGCCGAGGCCGTGAGCGTCGAGGGGGAAGTGGCCCGGCACCCAGTCCAGCATCACGCCGATGCCGGCCTCGTGGGCCGTGTCGACGAAGGCCGCGAAATCGTCCGGCGTGCCGAAGCGGCTCGTCGGCGCGAACAGCGAGACCGGCTGGTAGCCCCATGAGCCGTCGAACGGATACTCCGTGATCGGCAGCATCTCGATATGGGTGAAGCCCATCTCCTTGACGTAGGGGATCAGGCGCTCGCCCAACTCCTTGTAGGTCAGGTAGCGGTTGCCCTCCTCGGCGACGCGCGCCCAGGAGCCGAGATGCACCTCGTAGATCGAGATGGCGGTGTGGCGAGGGTCCTTCTCGCCCCGCGTCGCCATCCACTTGCCGTCGCTCCAGACGGGCGCGTTCGTGCCCTGGAGCACGGAGGCGGTCTCGGGCGGCTTCTGCGCTGCGAAGGCGACGGGATCGGCCTTGAGCGGCAGGAGCGACCCGTCGGGTCCGCGGATCTCGAACTTGTAGTGGACGCCGGCGCGCAGGCCCGGGACGAACAGTTCCCAGATGCCGCCGGTCTGCCAGAGCCGCATGGGGTGGCGGCGACCGTCCCACTCGTTGAAATCGCCGACGATGCTCACCCGGCGGGCATTGGGCGCCCAGACCGCGAAGCGGAAGCCGTCGATGCCGTCGAGCACCATGGATTGGGCGCCGAGCACCCGATAGGTGACGTCGCTGCCGATCTCGCGCAGGTTGTCGATGTCCTGCTGATGCAGCGACGAGCCGAAGCTATAGGGGTCGTGGCGCGTGCGCTCGGTGCCGTCCCAGCCCTCCACCGCGAGTTCGTAGAGCGGACGCCCCTCGCTCTGCACGCGGGCGACGTAGAACCCGTCCTGGTGGCGCCGCTCGAACGGAATGCGCTTGCCGGCGGTGAGAAGAGTCGCCGACTTCGCCTCGGGCAGGATGACCCGCACTTCCCAGAGGCCGGGGCCGATCTGGTGAGGGCCGAGCACGGAGAACGGATCGCCGTGATCCGCCCTCATCACCGCGGCGACCGCGTCCGGATGGACGCCCTGAACGGTCGACGTATCGGCATCGGCCTGGCGGGAACTCCCCGACGCGGCCGAGCGGTCCGCGATCCGTTCGGACCGCTTCCGCTCCTGCTCGGACGTCTTCGCCAGGCTCTCGTCGATATCCGTCATTCAAACGCCTCTCTTGGTGTCGTCCAGAATTGTGAGAACCCCACGGGCTGGGATTTCGATCCAATCCGGCCGGTTATTGGCCTCGTAATCGACTTCGTAGAGGGCCTTCGCCAGGAGTGAGAGCGACAGCAGCCGCGTCTCGGTCTCCGGGTCCGTCACTGCGGCGCGGCTGGTAGAGGCCACGGCACGGTAGGCGTCGAGGAACGCGGCATCGATCATGCCGCGCCAGGCGATGGACGCGCTGCGGGCGCGGCCTTCCGAATCCGCGAACCGGCTCGCGATCTCGCGGGTGACGGTCTCGGCGCCGTAGGCGAAGGAGCGCAGCATCCCGGCGACGTCGCGCAGCGGCGTCGACTTGGCGCGGCGCTCGTCGGCGGGGCGAGCGGGCTCGCCCTCGAAGTCGATGATGATGAGATCGCTCTCGGAGGCGAGAACCTGACCGAGGTGGAAATCGCCGTGGATGCGGGTCTTGGTCGCCCCCACCGGCGCACGCGCCGTCATGTCCTCGATCAGAAGCTCGACCTCGCGGCGGCGGCCGGCGAGCTCCGTGATCGCCGTGCTGGAGGTGCGTCCCGCCAGGGCGTCGAGGGCGCGGAACGCCCGCTCGCCCAGACGGCGCGCGTCCTCCCCGAGGTCGCGCAGGTCGTCATGCGTGAACGGCTCGGGCGCGAAGGCCGGGTCGTCGGTCTCGATGGCGAAGGCGTTGTGCAGCTCGGCGGTGCGGCGGCCGAGGAGCTCGGCCCAGCGCAGATGCGGGGCGAAGGCTTCGGTCGGGTCCGGCGCCTCGCTTTCGGGCGCGAGCACGACGGTGTCGAAGTCGCGACGTAAGCCTTCCAGCATGAGCGTCCAGGCATCGCCCTGGTTCGGCACGAAGGCCTGGAGCACGGCGAGCGCCGTCCGCGTCCCGTCCTCGGCCACGTGCTCGACGACGCCGAGGAGAGCCGGGGTGTTGGCGAAGCCCGCCTGCTCGGTGAGGAACCGGCCGACCTCGATCTCGGGATGGACGCCCGTCTGCATGCGGCGCAGGAGCTTGAGCATCATCTTCGAGCCGATGGCGATCGAGGTGTTGCTCTGCTCCGCGTTCAGGCTGCGGACTTCCGCCAGATCCACGACGACGTCGCGATCGAAGGCCGAGGTATGGGAGAAGACGAGCTTGCCGGTCTCCGTCGGCAGCTCGACGCCGTTGCGCATGCCGTCGATCAGGGCGACCGAGAAGGCGGGCGAGGCGGAGGCCCCGAACAAGAGGCCCGTGCGCGGTCCGCGACGGACGCGGGCGACCGCGTGCGACAGCAGCGTCTCGTCCTCGCGGCCCTCATCGACACCGAGGGGCACGAAGTAATCCTGGCGCTCGCCATTGGCGAGATGCACCGCCACGCGCGGCAGCAGGAAGCGGGTGGCGCCGCCGGCATCCTTCAGGGTGGCGCTGTCGATCACCGAGACCGACTTGATGCGGGTGCCCTTGGCGCCGAACCAACGGCGGCTGCCGATGAAGCGCGGCGCCACGGTGCGCTCGAAGGCGGTGCGCTCGCGCCCGGCCATGAGGGTCTCGACCCCGCCGGTGAGGACGAGGGTGAACAGTTCGGGCGTCTCCGGCTGCGGGCCGATCTCGCCGGCATTCGCGGCGTTGAGGGAGAACCAGTAGAACCCGTAGGACGGCAGGGTCAGCAGGTAGGGCAACTCGCCGATGGCCGGGAATTCCGAACCGCCGGTAAGCTCGATCGGCACGGCGCTGCGGAACTCGGACAGGTCCAGCTGCACGGCCTGTGGCGCGCGCGACAGGTTGGCCACGCAGAGGACGCGCTCGCCCTCGAACTCGCGGATCCAGGCCAGAACCTTGCGGTTGGTGGGATACAGGAACTGCATGGCGCCGCGCCCGAGGGCGACCGAGTTGTTGCGGATGGCGATCATGCGGCGCGTCCAGTTCAGCAGGCTCGTCTGCGACTGGGTCTGCGCCTCGACGTTGATGGCGTCGAAGCCGTAGATCGGGTCCTGCACCGAGGGCAGGAACAGCTTGGCCGGATTGGCGCGGGAGAATCCGCCGTTGCGGTCCGGGGACCATTGCATCGGGGTCCGCACGCCGTCGCGGTCGCCGAGATAGATGTTGTCACCCATGCCGATCTCGTCGCCGTAGTAGAGCACCGGCGTGCCGGGCATCGACAGGACGAGGGACTTCATCAGCTCGATCTTGCGGCGGTCGTTCTCCAGCAGCGGAGCGAGACGGCGGCGGATGCCGAGATTGATGCGGGCGCGGCGCTCGGCGGCATAGAACGACCAGAGGTAATCACGCTCTTCCGCCGTGACCATTTCGAGGGTGAGCTCGTCGTGGTTGCGCAGGAAGATGGCCCATTGGCAGCCCTCGGGGATTTCCGGGGTCTGCCGCATGATGTCGGTGATCGGGTGCCGGTCCTCGCGGGCGATCGCCATGTACATGCGCGGCATCAGCGGGAAGTGGAACGCCATGTGGCATTCGTCGCCGTCGCCGAAATACTGCGCGGTCTCCTCCGGCCACTGGTTGGCCTCCGCCAGCAGCATGCGGTCGGGATAGCTCGCGTCGAGGGCGGCGCGGATCGCCTTGATGACCGTGTGAGTCTCCGGCAGGTTCTCGCAATTCGTGCCGTCGCGCTCGATCAGGTAGGGGATCGCGTCGAGGCGCAGGCCGTCGACACCCATGTCGAGCCAGTAGCGCATGACCTCGATCACGCCCTCCAGCACGGCGGGGTTGTCGAAGTTGAGATCCGGCTGGTGGCTGTAGAACCGGTGCCAGAAATACTGCTTGGCGACCGGGTCCCAGGTCCAGTTCGAGGTCTCGGTGTCGAGGAAGATGATGCGCGTGTCGGAATACGGCGTGTCGGTGTCCGACCAGACGTAGAAGTCGCGCTCCGGCGACCCGGCCGGCGCCTCGCGGGCGCGCTGGAACCAGGGATGCTGGTCCGACGTGTGGTTGATGACGAGCTCGGTGATGACGCGCAGGCCACGATCATGCGCGGCCTCCACGAACTTCCGGAACTCCTCCATCGTCCCGTAGGACGGGTTCACGTCGCGGTAGTCGCCGATATCGTAGCCATCGTCGCGCAGGGGCGACGGATAGAACGGCATCAGCCAGATGGCGGTGACCCCGAGGTCCCGCACATAGTCCAGTTTCTGCGTCAGGCCCTCGAAATCGCCGATCCCATCGTTGTTCGAGTCGAAGAACGACTTGACGTGGATCTGATAGATGATGGCGTCACGGTACCATTGCGGATCGCTACGATCGATCATCGCGTCGTTGCCTCATGCGTCGGGTTCAAGGGCGTGTTCGGCGTCACAGCGGCACCGGTCGCGGATGCGAACGGTGCCAGCCGCGTCGGCCGCAGCTTTGGCACCAGCTTCTGGGCGACAACGCGACGGACGGCTGAAAACTCGAAGTTTTGTGCTGACACGCGGGCCGCTACTCCGCAACCCGGCGGGGCGCGCGTAGACGCCAGATCACCACGGACCGCTCCGCCGGATCGAGGGCGATGCGGTGGGACTTGCCGCGCAGCTCGAACTTGTAGCCGAGCAGCAGATCCTCCACCTCGACGGCGCCGTCATCGGGCTCTCCGAGGAGCCAGAGCGGCACCTCGTAGGTGCATTCCTGACGGTTCTTCGGATCGAGATTGACCATCACGAAGATGCAGTTGTCGCCTTCGGGCGTCGTCTTGGCATAGGCGACGATCTGGTCGTTATAGGCCCCCGTGAAGATGACGTTGCGGAAGTCCCAGAGCGCCGGGTTCTCCTGCCGGATGCGGTTGAGCTTGATGATGTGCGCACGGATGTTGCCCGGCGCGTGGTAGTCCCAGGCCTTCAGCTCGTATTTCTCTGAATTGAGATACTCTTCCTTGCCCGGATACGGCGCTGCCTCGCACATCTCGAAGCCGTTATAGATGCCGTAGACCGAGGACAGGGTGGCCGCCAGCGTCGCCCGCACGATGAATCCGGCGCGGCCGCTGGTCTGGAGATAGACCGGGTTGATGTCCGGCGTGTTGGCGAAGAAGTTCGGCCGGTAATACTCCCCCATCTCGCCGGCGAGCTCGGTAGAGTAGTCGATGAGCTCCTGCTTCGTGTTGCGCCAGGTGAAGTAGGTGTAGCTCTGCTGGTAGCCGGCCTTGGCGAGCTTCTTCATCATCTTCGGCCGGGTGAAGGCCTCGGCGAGGAAGATCACGTCGGGATAGCGCGCGTTCACCTGCCCGATCATCCATTCCCAGAACGGAATCGGCTTGGTGTGGGGGTTGTCGACCCGGAAGATGCGGGCGCCGAGTTCGGCCCAGCCCATGACGATGTCGCGCAGCTCGATCCAGAGCGAGGGCAGCGCGCCGCCATAGAAGTGGACGTTGGAGATATCCTCGTACTTCTTCGGCGGGTTCTCGGCGAATTTCAGCGTGCCGTCGGGGCGCCACTCGAACCATTCCGGGTGGTTCTTGATCCAGGGATGGTCGGGCGAGCACTGGATCGCGAAATCGAGGGCGATCTCCATGCCGTAGGCGTGGCTGGCCGCGACCAGACGGCGGAAATCGTCGAGGGTGCCGAGTTCGGGGTGAACCGCCTCATGCCCGCCCGCCTCCGACCCGACCGCGTAGACCGAGCCGACATCGCCTTCGAGAGCCTTGAGGGTATTGTTCTTGCCCTTGCGGTTGGTCTTCCCGATCGGGTGGATCGGCGTGAAATAGAGCACGTCGAAGCCGAGTTCGCGGATCTCGGGCAGGCGCCGGATCACGTCGTCGAACGTGCCGTGGCGGTTGACGTCCATGGATTGCGAGCGCGGAAAGATCTCGTACCAGGCCGAGAACCGGGCCGCGAGGCGGTCGGCGATCACCGGCACGTTCACCGGATAGCGCGAGCGGTTGACCCGCTCGGCGTGCCTGCGGATCAGGGACGCGGTCTCGGGCGCGAGGATGAGATCGAGCTGCGCCGCCGATCCGGTCTTTTCCGCCGCGAGAGCCGACACGATGGCCTGGAGCCGGGCCTGGTCCGGTCCGGTGGCGAGGTCGGCCGCCCCCTGCACGAAGGTGACGCCCTCGATGGTCTCCAGGCGCACGTCCACGCCCGCATCGCGCTTCTTCAGCGTGTCGCGGATCCAGGACGAGAAGGCATCGCGCCAGGCCTCGATGGTGAATTCGTAGCGGGCATTGTGTTCGAGGGGGAAGGAGCCGCTCCAGCGGTCGTTGTCCACGAACACCATGCGGTCTCGGCGCCATTCCTCCTCGCCGACGACGCGCGACAGGATCGCGGCATCGATGATCTCGTGGCCGTCGCTGAAGATGTCGGCGGAGACCGCCACCTGCTCGCCGACCACGCGCTTGACCGGGGAGCGGCCCCCGTCGATCTCGGGCGAGACCGCCTCGATGACGACGCGGCCTTCCCCCGACGGCGTGGAGGGAGCCGGGGGCTTCGCCACCACCCGCCGTTCGGCGGCGAGGATGCGGATCTCGCCGGGCGCGAGGTCGAGGCTCGTGCCGGGGAGGAAGTCGATGGGCTCCGCCTCGGGGGTGACGTCCTTGAAGCGGTCGAGCATGCCGCCCGTCCGCGCCACCAGCGGCCCGGCATCCACCGCCACCGCAGTGGAGCCGGGATTGAACAGGACGAGGGTGGCGTGGCGCGCGGAGGCGCCGTGCCCGGTATCGAATTTCAGGAGCGCCACGTAATCCGCATCCGGCGCGGAGATGCGGGATTGCGCGCCCTCCACATTGGCGGAGGCGAGGCTGGCCTTCAGGGCGTTGATCGCCTTCACATAACCGGAAATGTCGATGCCGGTATCGGTCTCGCGGGAATCCGGTGTGGTCTCGACCACGTGCAGGGCGCGGCGGTAGCCCCATTCGTAGCCGATGGGCAGGAGCACGCCGGCCGAGAAGAACGCGGCCAGGGCGTAGCGCGCCTTCAGGTGCCGCGCCACAGCCTCCGCGCTACCGCCGAGGCCGGCGGCGAGGCGGGGCATGTCGTGGTTCTCGGGGAAGGCGATGGAGGGGGCGATCACGCGCAGGCGGTCGTACTGCTCGAGCGCCCACGGCGCCTTCAGGTCCCACCAGGCGAAGGAATTGAACAGGTAGTCGAACCCGGCGCCGGCCGTGGCCTGGGCCTCCTCGAAAGTGCAGCCCAGGGTCTCGGCGGCGAACAGGCAATCGGACTCCAGCGCCTTGGCGGCGCCGATCAGGCTGCGCCAGACGTCCGGCGGCACCTTGTAGGCGGCGTCGCAGCGGAACCCGCCGACGCCGAGATCCTGCATCCGGTTGATGTAGCCGGCCCAGAGCCGGGTCAGCTCCTCGCGCGCACCCGCCGAATGGTAGTTCAGCTCGGCGAGGTCGCCCCAGACCGTGCGGATCGACGGATCGTCCGGATCGACGGCCGCCGGGCTCTCGATGTTGCCGGCCTCGTCGCGCAGGAACAGGTCCGGCCGCTCCCGCGCGAGGGGACCGTCCTTGGCGGTGTGGTTGATGACGAGGTCGGTCATCACGCCGATGCCATGCGCCGCGGCGGCGGCGCAGAAGCGGCGGATCTGCTCGTCGTCCGAGGTGCCGTCATCGTCACGGAACCGCTCGTCGAGCCGGTCCGGATCGGAGACCGCATAGAGGCTGCGCGAGCCGCCGGTCTGGTGGAACGGGTTGAGGTAGATCCAGTCGAACCCCATCCCGGCAATGCGGGGAAGCTCCGCCGTCCAGGCCGAGACCCGTCCGACGAGGAGGGGGAACAGGTTGTAGATGCGCGGCCCCTCGGCGCGGGGGGCAAGGCCCGCAGGCAGCGCCACGGTTCCGGCTTCGGTCCGCTCGGCGGAGATCTTGGCTGGGCTCGGCGCGTTCATGCGTACTCCGTTCTCGTAAAGACGTATCCCCGTCTCCCGCAGGAGCCTCCCGCGCGGCGGCGGGTGGGGTGGGGATGGGCGGTCCTCGGCGAGGACCACCCTTCAAGGTTCGGCGACCGTCCCGGATCCGGGACTCAGGCGATCCGCTTCAGGACCGCGTAGGGCAAACGCGCGAACAACCGGCCGAGATCGACCGAAGTTCCCTCCGGCTGGACGACGCCGCCCGTCATGAGGTCGATCCAGCGGCTCTCCGCCGCCACCGGAAGGGTGGTGCCGGCAAAGGCCTCGCCCGACCACGTCGCGTCGCCGACGAGGCCGGAGACGAGGCGCGGCACCGCCACGAGAAGGTCGCCCTCCCCGCTTGTGGCATCCGAGCGTGTGAATGCGATGACATGGGCGGCGAGCCTGCCGTCGGCCGTCACGGCGATATGGTCGGCATCGGCATAGAAGCTGGGTCGCTCCGCCCGGTCGGCGAGGAGACGCGCCAGCGTCGCCTGCTTCACCCGCCCGTCCGGCCAATGGTCGAGCAAGGCGGGCAGATCGGCCGTGTCGCTCAAGGCCTCCTCCCGCGCCGCGTAATCCACCGGGCGGCGGTTGTCGGGATCGACGAAGGAGAAGTCCCAGAACTCGGTGCCCTGGTAGACGTCGGGGAGCCCCGGCAGGGTCGCCTTCAGCACCGTCCGGCCGAGGCCGGCGATCATGCCGAGATGGGCGAGCCGCCGCGCGATCGGGCGCATGAGCGTCATGAACTTCGCGCCCGGCGCGATCAGGCCGGCGAACAGCCGCTTGACCGCGGCCTCGTACCGCTCATCCACATTGACCCAGCTCGACCGGCGCTTGCCCTCGCGCAGGGCCTTTTCGGAATAAGCGTCGAGACGGTCGCGGAACTCCGCGATGGCGGCCTCGTCGTCCCGCTCCAGCAATTCGAGCGGCCAGGCGCCCAGGATGGCCTGGAGCAACATCCACTGGTCGTTGGCATCGGGCGCCGGCCCCTCCTCCATGGCGGTGAGGTGGGTGCGGGCCGACTGGCCGAGGATGGTCCAGGCTTCGGCCCAGACTTCGGGGATCTCGGACAGGGCCAGCAAGCGCGAGCGGGCATCCTCGCCGCGCTTGGTGTCGTGGGTCGCCGTGGTGATCATGGCGTTCGGCCAGTCACGCGCCCGCGCCGCCTGGAGCGCGTGGAAATGCTCCAGATCGATGCCGTATTCCCCCGGATCGCCGCCGACCTCGTTGAGGGCGAGGAGTTCCGAGAAGCGGTAGAACAGCGTGTCTTCCAGGCTTTTCGCCATGACCGGACCGGTCAGCTGCTGGAACCGGCGGCGGAACCGCAGGATGACGGCGGGATCGGGACGCCCCGGCCCCCCGGCATCGATCCGGCCGAGCAAGGCCTTCGAGGCGAAGTCGTGGACCGACCGGTCCGGCAGAGCGCTCCAGCGCTTGGCCTTGGCCACCGCCCCCTCGATGAGGCGGACGTCCTCGTCCTCGACATCGCTCTCGTCGAGGTCGCTCGCCAGGTAGGAGCGGTAGGTGGGAAAGCGCGCGATGATCTCGATCAGCGCCCGGCGGATGGCGTTCACCGAGAAGTCGCGCGTGCGCCGGTCGGCATCGGCGATGCGCTTCAGGTCGGCGGTGAGCACTTCGAGCTCGCTGGCGAAGCTGATCTCGAGGATCTCCGCCTTGGCCGCCCGGAGTTGCGCCTTGTAGGGCTCGTCCATGCCGGTGGCCCAGCGATAGAACCGGGTGATCCGGGTGTGCTTCTCCTGGTCCACCAGGATGCCGTCGAGCTGGTTGAGCACGTCGTAGCCGGTGGTTCCGGCGACGGGCCAGGGCCGCAGCTTCTCGCCGGGTTCGAGGATCTTCTCGACCACGACGTAGAAGCCGGGGCCGACCGCGCTCTGCAGGGCGCGCGCATAACCCTGCGGGTCGGCGAGACCGTCGATATGGTCGATCCGCAGCCCGTCGATCCGCCCCTCGGAGATGAGGCGGAACACCGTCTCGTGCGAGCGGTGGAAGATGTCGGATTTCTCCACGCGCAGGCCCGCGAGGCCGTTCACGTCGAAGAAGCGACGGTAGTTGATGTCGCTGGCCGCCACGCGCCAATGGGCGAGACGGTAGGATTGCTGCTCGAGGAGCCGGTGGAGCGGCCCGAAACTGTCGGGCCGTCCCTCGAAACCGTTGAGCAGGGTCAGCGTGCGGTCGATGGCCTTCGCGATGGCCGGCGAAGCCTCCACCGCGTCGGCGAGCCGGCGCTTGAGGCCGTCGGCCTCCTCCGGGAAGCCCCGGCGGCGCTCCGCATTCGTCTCTTCGCTCATCAGCCGCAGCCGCTCGGAGACGGCGAGAACTTCTGCCGCCGCGTCGTCGCCGATCTCGCCATGCGCCGCAAGCGCCCGGTTTAGGATCGAGGGATATTGCAGCGGGCAGATCGGGAACTGATGCTCGTAATGCCAGACGCTGAAGGCGCCGGCGGCGGCATCGTATTTCAAGTCGAGGGTGCCGTGTTCGAGGGCTTCGCCGTAGCGGTCGCCCAGGAACGGGATGACGAGGTTGTTGCGGGCGCCCTGCCGCTGCCAGTCGATGTCGAAGGCGTGCGCCAGCGGCGAGAGATCGCCCCATTCGAGGACGGAGAGCCACCACGGATTGTCCGCGCCGCCGACGCCCATGTGGTTGGGTACGATGTCGAGGAGCAGCTTCAGGCCGTGCCGGTGCATCACGTCGGAGAAGCGGACGAAGCCCTCCTCGCCGCCGAGTTCCGGGTTGATCGTCGAATGGTCGACGATGTCGTAGCCATGGGTCGAGCCCGGCCGCGCCTTCTGGATCGGCGAAGCATAGACGTGGCTGATGCCGAGTTTGGCCAGATACGGCACGATCCGCTCGGCATCGGCGAAAGTGAAGTCCTTGTGGAACTGCAGCCGATAGGTGGCGCGCGGCGGCGGCGAGGAGAGACGCGCCGCACCCGAACGGGGGCCGCGTTCCTCGGCCGAGAGCGCGGCGGCAAGCTTCGCCAGCGGACCGCCCGGCGCGGCGATGGCCTCCAGGGTGCGGTCGAGCTTGCGCCGCCAGTTGGGATAGCCTTCCGTCGAGCCCGGCACGTTGGCCTGGCTCAATTCCGAGACGACGTCCTCGTACTGCACCGCCGTGAGCATGGACGGTGCACGCGCCAAGTAGCGCGCCGCCGCTTCGAACGGCGCCACCTCGGGCACGTCGTAGCTCGGCAGCAGCTGCTCGGAGGCGAGCGCCTCGGTAAGGCGGGAGCGTTCGGTGACGCGCTCCCGGCGCTCCGCTTCCGCCCGCTCGGCGTCGTAGAGGCCGAGCGCCTGGCGGGTGTCGGTATCGACCCCGCGCCACCAGCCGACGAAGGTCGGCAGATCGTGCGTGGTGATGGCGGTCAGCGCGTCGCGCGGATAGGCGCCGGGGCTCTTGAAGCGGCCGCCATGCTCGCGCTCGAAGGCGAGGATGCGGTAGCTCAGGATGCCGGCCTGCATCAGCGCATCCGAGAAGCCCTGCGGCGCGGTGCCGAGATCCTCGGCAATGACGAGGCATTTCGCCCGGTGGCTCTCCAGCCGCAGCACCGCGAGCATGGGCTCGAACGGCATGGCGACATAGGCGCCGTCCTTCGCCGATCCGGTGACAGGGATGAGGAAGAGGCGGGCGAGCTGGAACGCGTGGTCGATGCGGATCGCGCCAGCATGGCGCATGTTCGCCTGGACCAGGGCGCGGAACGCCGCGAGCCCGTCGCGCTCCATTTCGAGGGGGTGGAAGGCCGGCAGGCCCCAATCCTGGCCCTTGGGCGCCAGCAGATCGGGCGGCGCACCGATGGAGACGCCGTTGGCGAAGCGTTCGGGATGCGACCAGACTTCCGATCCGCCGCGATCGGCGCCGACAGCGAGATCGCGGTAGAGGCCGAGGCGCATGCCGCTCTCGAGGGCCGCCTTCGACGCATCGGCCAATTGGCGATCGGCGAGGTATTGCAGCCAGATATGGTAGGTGACGGCCTCCGCATGGGCGAGCGCGAACGCCTCCACGGCCGGCGTCCCGGCGCGGCGCATCTCCTCCGGCCAGTCGCCGGACCAATAAGCGCCGAGCGCCTTGTAATGGGCGGACAGCGCCTCGAACGTCCCATGAGCTTCGAGATCCGCGCCGCCCGCGTCGCGGAAGGCCGAGAAGGCGGCGTCGTCACCCGCGCGCGCCGGGGATTCGTGCCAGAACGCTTCCAGCACGGGAGACAGAACACCCCAGATACCGGGATGGTCGACCAGGGTCGCGGCCTGAAGGCCGGCGATCTCGGTGGCCTTCTCTCCCAACAAGGCAGCGGCGCGCGAGCCGGCGAAACCGGGCAACGCGCCGGGCTCGATAAACAGGGTCTCGAGGAACAGGCGCGAAGACGGCGAATAGGGCGAGATCTTGCTGCGGTCCGATTCGAACAGCGCATGGACCGGGCTCAGGCCCAGGAACGAGGCGCCGCGAATGCCGGCATCCCGCGCGGCGCGGCCCGCATCGGCATAGCTGCCGATGCCGAGATTGTGCGGCGAGCGCAGGCCGTAGAGCTGCGCGGCGAGGCCCCAATCCCGCGCGCCCTCGTCGGCATAGGCGGCGGGGCGCCAGCAGCGCTGCGGGGCGGAGATGACCCAGGATTCCGATTTCCGCTCGCCGAGCGCCACGGTGAGACGGTGGTAGCCGGGCGTCAGGGGCGGCAACTCGATACGGGGTTCGCCCGCCCCCGTGATCGACGCCCTCCCCTCCCGCGCGAGGCCGCGCTCGTCGACGAGGCGCCACGACACGGCGCCATGCGCGTCCACGGCGTGAACGGGGATCGTCGAGGCGCGCCGCGCCTCGACCGGAATCAGCGACGGGACGAGCCCGAGCCGCACGGATTCCACCTCCGCGAGGCTGCTGGCGATCTCGTCGTCGTTGCCCGCCGGGAAACCCAGGGCGGCGACCATGCCGCGCCGGGTCTCGATGTCGGTCGCCACGGGCTGGCCGAAGGCGTCGGTATAGCCGGATGCGATGCCGAGGAGATCGGCCAGCCGTTCGAGGTCGCGGCTCATCGGGCGGCTCCCGTCAGCACGATACCCGTCCAGGTGGGAAGCTCGATCTCGCTGCCCGTATGACCGTTCGACCAGATCACCTGACCTCCATGGGAATCGACGGCGAGGGGATCCTCGCCGAAATTGGCGACGAAGCGCAGGGTGCCGCCCGCATAGCGCCACGTCACGTCGAGGGAATCCGGGGACGGCCGGGTCACGTCGGCCCCGAGATAGCGGGTCTTCGTCAGGGGCACGACGGATTGGTGCCGGATCTGGAGCAGGTTGCGGGTGTCGGCCCAGACACCGCGATGGGGCTGCCGCTCCGGCTCCGCCCAGTCGAGCTTCGAATCGACGAAGGTCTGCTCGGCGGTCGGATCGGGGATGACCGAGGTGTCGTCGGCGAAAGCCGCGAAGCTCTTGAACTCACGCCGGCGCCCCTCGCGCACCGCTTTGTTCAACTCCTCGTCCGGCGCGAAATCGACGAAGAACAGGAACGGCGCCGTGGCCGACCATTCCTCGCCCATCCACAGCATCGGGATCTGCGGAGCAAGGAGCAGGCCGGCGCGGGCCAGGCTGAGCTTGTCCGGGTCGCTGAGCGCGCTCAGGCGCTCACCGAGGGCACGGTTTCCCACCTGATCGTGGTTCTGGAGGAAGGTGACGAAGGCCGAGGGCGGTAGATGGGCGGAGGGCTCGCCGCGCGGGTGGTTGTCGAGGCTCGGGAACGGCTCGCCCTGATAGGCGAAGCCTTCCGCGAGGCAGCGGGCGAGATGATCCACCGGCTTGTCGGCGAAGCTGACGTAATAGCCCGCGTCCTCGCCGGTCAGCAGCACGTGCCAGCAATGGTGGAGGTCGTCGGCCCATTGCGCCGTGTGCTGGAGCGGCTGGGCCTGATCGTTGCGCTCGAGCCAGCGGGCCTGGTTGGCCTCGTTCTCGAGGACGAGGTGGATGTGCCGTCCGGGCAGGCGCGTGCGGATCGTCTCCGCGAGCTCGCCGATGAAGTGCTTGGGCGAATCGTCCAAAATGGCGTGGACCGCGTCGAAGCGGATGCCGTCGAAATGGTATTCCTCCAGCCAGTAGAGCGCGTTCTCGATGAAGTAGTCGCGCACGACCTTGCCGCTGGTCTCGCCGTCGAAATTGATGCCCGCACCCCAGGGCGTCTGGTGACGCTCGGTGAAAAAGGTCTTGGCATAGGCGTGGAGGTAATTCCCGGCCGGGCCGAAATGGTTGTAGACCGCGTCGAGGAACACCATCAGCCCGAGCGAATGGGCCTTGTCGATCAGGTGCTTGAGCTCGTCCGGCCGACCATAGGCCGCATCCGGCGCGTAGGGCAGCACGCCGTCATAGCCCCAGTTGCGGGTGCCCTTGAAGTCGGCGAGCGGCAGGAGCTCGATGGCCGTGACGCCGAGATGGGTCAGGTCTTCGAGCTTGGCCTCCAGGGCGGCATAGGTCCCCTCCGGCGTGGCGGTGCCCACATGCAGCTCGTAGAGGACGGCCTCTTCCCACGGGCGACCCGTCCATTCGCCGTCGCTCCAGTCGAATGCCTTCGGGTCGATGACCTCGCTGAGGCCCGACACGTCGTCCGGCTGGAAGCGCGAGGCGGGATCCGGGACGACGAGGTCGCCGTCGATGCGGAAACCGTAGCGGGCACCGGGGCGGACATCCGGCACGGTGGTGCGGCGCCAGCCTTCGCCGGCCTCTGGGATGGGATGCTCGGCCCCGTCGACCACGAGGGCCACGTCCTTGGCCGTGGGTGCCCAGAGGGCGAAGCGCACGCCGTCCGCCGCGATCGCGGCACCGAAGTTCATGTCGTGTGTGCGCCGCATCAGACCGCCATCTCGCTCATTGGGAAACCTCGCGGCCGGGTCGCACCGGCCACGGGGGAGAAGGCCGTCCGCGAGGGTCTGGTTCCCTCGCCATACGGCTTCGCTTGCGACGTAATGCGCGGGTCACGGTCGACAACCGCCGGGCGGACAAGTTTTGTGTGCGGCGCGCCATGGCGCCTCGATCGTGGGCATTCCGGCGGCCCGATGCATCCCGCCGCGCCATAGGCACGTTGAGTGAGCGTCGCCTCGCCGATGAGCCGGCGGCGAACCTCAAGGGAGACAGCGCATGAGCCGCGGATATCCGTCCATGACCGCCTTGCTGGGTCTGCTCGCCGTCGCGGGCTACCAGAACAGGGACAAGATCGCCGAATTCCTGGGCGGTGCTACGAACAAGACGACGGCTCCGGGAACGCCGGGAGCCGCGACCGACAACCAGGGCGGTCTCGGTGGCATCCTCGGCCAGCTGGGAGGCGCCCTCGGGGGTGCCGGGGCCGGCGGCCTCCTCGGCGGGGGCTTGAGCGAGCTCGTGGAGCGTTTCACCCAGAACGGCCACGGCGAGACGGCGTCCTCCTGGGTCAACCAGGGTCCGAACCAAGAGATCGCGCCGCAGAACCTCGAAAAGGCGATCGGCCCGGACATCCTGGCGACCCTCGCGCAGCAGACGGGACTGACCCGCGAGGAATTGCTGTCCCGCCTGTCGCGGGAATTGCCGCAGGCCATCGACCGCTACACCCCCGACGGCCGCGTGCCGGCGTAAGCCGTCGTCTCCTCCCGGGCTCACTCCGCCCGGGAGGATCGATAAGGGTCAGAGCAGCGTGCCGCGCAGGATCAGCATCGCCACCGAGAAGTAGATGACGAGGCCGGTCACATCGACGAGGGTGGCCACGAAGGGCGCCGAGGCCGTCGCCGGATCGAAGCCGAGGCGCTGGAGCACGAAGGGCAGCATCGATCCCGTCAGCGAGCCGAAGGTGACGATGCCGACCAGGGCGGCCCCCACCGTCGCCGCCACCAGCATCCAGTGCTCGCCGTAATCGTAGAGCCCCGCCTTCTGCCAGACCACGATGCGGACGATGCCGATCGTCCCCAGGATCGCGCCCAGCAGCAACCCGGTGGGCACCTCGCGCAGGGCCACGCGCCACCAGTCGCGCAGGCGGACCTCGTGGAGCGCGAGCGCGCGGATGAGGAGCGAGGTCGCCTGACTGCCCGAATTGCCGCCCGAACTCATGATGAGCGGGATGAACAGGGTGAGGACGATGGCCTTCTCCAGCTGCCCCTCGAACCCCTGCATCGCCGTGGCGGTCATCATCTCGCCGAGGAACAGGGCGCAGAGCCAGCCGGCGCGCTTCCGGATCATCGTGCCGAAGCCGATATCCATATAGGGCTCGGGCAGGGCCTCCATGCCGCCGAAGCGCTGCACGTCCTGCGTCTGCTTCTCCACCATGGCGTCGATCATGTCGTCCACCGTGACGATGCCGATGAGGTGGCCCACCGCATCCACCACCGGCAGGGCCAGCAGATCGTATTTCGAGATCAGCCGCGCCGCCTCCTCGCGGCTGGCGGTGGGCGAGACGGCGAGCGGCCGCCGGCCGGCGGCGACGCTGAGGACGTTGTCGTCGGGATTGCCGGAGATCAGCCGGCGCAGGGGCACGGCCTTCGTCAGCGCCTGGGTGCGCGGGTCGAGGACGAAGATCGCGTAGATCGTCTCGCGGGTCTTCTCGACGGTGCGGACATGGTCGAGGGTCTGCTGCACCGTCCAGTTGCCCGGCACCGTGACGAATTCCGTGGTCATCAGCGAGCCCACGCTCTCCTCGCCATAGGCGCTGAGCCGGTCGATCGTGCCGCGCGTCTCCGCATCGAGCCGCGCCCTCAGATCGGAGCGGCCCGGCTCCTCGATCTCGCGGAACACGTCCGTCACCCGGTCCGCCGACATGCCCGACAGGTAGGACGCCACCCGGTCGCGCGGCAGCATCTCGATGATGTCGGCGGCGAGGTCGAGCTCGGGCTGGTCGAGCACCTCCACCGCCCGGTCGTGGGGCAGCCCCAGCAGAATCGCGGCGGCGACCTCGGGCGCCTCCTCGTTCAGCGCCTCGACGATGTCGGGCGCGCGTTCGTCCGACAACCGGGCGGCCAGCACGGAGGGATCGATCTTGGTCGGGAAGGGGGCGATCTGGTTCATGGGCTCACCTCGGGGGAGGAGTGCGATCGGGCCGTGTTCGGCCGGATCGCGGTGAGCCGCGCGTGAACCCGACAGGGCCTCAGGCGGTCAGAACGATAGCGGCCGGGCGGGCTGGATCGACGGGACTGTCGCTGGGCATGGATGGGGAATTCGGGCTCCAAGGCGTCCACCTGCGATCCGCACATGCGGATCGCCGAGGGGAAGCCGTCGGCGGCGCCCCCATGCGCTCCGCCACGGGGCGCGTCAAGATGAATTTCCTCCTGTCTTTCGGACCTGCCGGCGGGACGCGCGGGACGGCCGTGGGAGCCGCCGTTTCCGCCTTCGGAACGGGCAGCGACACGACCGGGATCGCTCGCCGACGGAGCACAATCCTGCAACATATTTCTCTATGGGAGGAAGATCGTCCGCTTATCGGGGGAAATCCGGCCACGACGAGCCATCATATGAAAAATATAAGTCTCGCGCCCGCTTGTATTGCGCCCAATGTATCGCCTATCTTGAGGGCGTCGGACACGAAGGAGTTTCGCCATGAGTTGGTCTGCCCCCGTTGTTCAAGAAGTTTGCGTCGGCATGGAAGTCACCAGCTACGAGTCGGCGGAAATCGATCCCTTCAACTAAGGGATCGGCGCCCTCACGGGCCCGTGTCACCAAGCCCCATCATCACCAGCCAGGAGAAACGTCATGACGTGGTCTGCCCCCATCGTTCAGGAAGTGTGCGTCGGCATGGAAGTCACCAGCTACGAGTCGGCTGAGATCGACACCTTCAACTAAGTCGATCGCTTTTAAGAGCGGTATGAAAGGGCGGCGTTCCAGCAGGGATGCCGCCTTTTTCGTGCTCGCCCGGGCTCGATGCCCGGCCGTTTCAAAGTTTTCGGAACCGTTCCGGCAAGAACTCTGCTAGAACTGGCACTTCGGCTCATGAGATAGGGACACGTTCGGGTCCCTGCGGTGAACTCGTCGTTCGAGAGAAACACCCCATGACCCAAGAGATGCCAACTATGGAATTCTCGGACCTGACCGGACGGGCGACCCAGAACGGCATCACGGTGACGGTGAACGTCTATCGCTTCGCCGGCACGCAGGATCCGTGGACGCTCGAAGTCATCGATCAGACCGGCTGGTCCACCGTCTGGGATACGACCTTCGCCTCCGACGAAGACGCCCTCGACGCCTTCATGGAGGCCATCGAGGACGGTGACGGCATGCGCGCGTTCCTCGAACCGCCGCCGACCTTGCACTGACACGATCCGGATCGGCCCTCCTCCGCCCCACGCAGCAAGCGATGTGGTGGATGGCGGTGGTGTCGTCCCCCTCTCGCCGGCCTCAGAGGGCGAACACGCCGACGATGGCCCGGCCCATACCCGACACCGCTCCGGTCGCCGCATGGAACATCGCAGGTCGATGCGCCCTGTCTATGCGAGTGGCCCGCGCCCCATCACATCCACTAGAAAGCAGATCCTTCATGAACAAGCCCGACATGCTCGCCGAGAACGTCTCGATCGCGGATCTCGCCGGACGGAAAGCGGACCGCCTCGAATATCTGAAGGGCGTCTATCTCAACATGGTCCCCGACCAGACCCGCAATCCGACCCTGCGCGTTCGCCTGAGCCGGCTCGGATCGGGCACCCAGCCGGCCTACCGGATCGAGGCCGAGGATACCGACGGCCAGACCGTCATCATGGGGTTCTATCAGGGCGACAAGCACAAGCCGCTCGCAAAGCGCCTGCACGATTCCGACGGACCGACCTGGAGCAGCGAGACCATGAGCTACGTCGAGCTCCGCACGCTGCACAACAGCCAGATCGGGGCTTGAGCCGTCCATGATCGAGTTCTTCGACAGACAGGGCGGCGAGGCGGCGTACTGCCACGACGGGCACTCCCTCTACCTCTGGAACGGCCGAGCCGCGGCCTTCATCCATGACGACAAGGTCTACGCCTATGACGGCCGCTTCATCGGCTGGGCGGACCGAGGCTGGATCTCGGACGAGCACGGAGCCTGCCTCCTCTTCGAACACGACGCCGTGGGCGGCCCTCACAAGCCCGCGCGGCAGGCGAAGACGACGCCCGGCCCGAGGCGCACGAAGCCCGCGCGCGCCGAACCGGGGCAAGCCCCGCCCCGCCCCGCCGCCTCCACGGCCTGGTCCGATCGCGTCTTTTCCGACCTGATCTGATCCCTAACCGAACCCGTTCGCACGAGAGGGAAACCGCATGACACCGACGAAGAAGCTGGCTCGCGTCCTCACCGACGAGACGGACGGAGGCTATCGCCTGACCATCGAAACCGTGGACGGCGAGATCTTCCGCATCCTCGCCACGGAAGATCAGGTGAACGACCTCATCGACGAACTCGACGAGCTGGTCGGAGACGATGCCGACGAAAAGCCCCCTCTCACGGAGGAGGAAGAACATGTCGGCGAGGAGCAGCCCTCATAGGGCTGGGTCGATACGAGGAATGGCCCGAGACGGATCCGGGACGTTCCGGGACGTCGATGACGAGCGGGTTGGCGGTGCGCGCTCGTCTCGGAGCGGTTCTCAAAACCCGCTCGATGAGATTTCTCAGCGGATGCTCGCGCCAGCGCCGAACAGCTGCCAAAGTCGATCGTCCAAACCAACCACCTCATCCTGAGGTGCCGGAGCGTAGCGGAGGCCTCGAGGGAGCCCTCCAGTCGTCGCGCGATCCCTGGAAGCCTCCTTCGAGGCCGCTCCGCGGCATCTCTGGATGAGGTGAAACCTTGGACGAACCGCTCGAACAGGTACTTAGAGCCGGTAGCGGATCTGGTCGGTCCAGAAGCGCTCGAGGCGGCCGAGGGCGACGTTGAGGCGCCCGAAATCGTCGTCGGAGATGCCGCCGATCGGCTGGATGGTGCGGGCGTGCTTGTCGTAGAGGCCCTGGATGATGTCGTGGATCGTGCGGCCCTTGTCGGTGAGGCTGATGCGCACCGAGCGGCGGTCGGTCTTCGACCGGGCGTGGTGGAGGTAGCCGGCCTCCACGAGCTTCTTGACGTTGTAGGAGACGTTGGAGCCGAGATAGTAGCCCTTCGTCCGCAGCTCGCTGGCCGTCAGTTCCTTGTCGCCGATGTTGTAGAGCAGCAGCGCCTGGACGCTGTTGACGTCCTCACGGCCGCGACGCTCGAACTCGTCCTTGATCACGTCGAGAAGGCGGCGGTGAAGACGCTCCACGAGGTGCAGCGCTTCGAGATAGGAACCGTGCGCCGGGCTGGTCTCGGCGGAGGTGTTGCTCTCGATCACCTTGGCGGACTGGGACTTCATCTGGGTGCCTCGTCAGGGTTCTTGGGTCGGGCGCCGTTGTGTTCGGCACCGCTTATGAAGCCAATCTACGAGTCACGGGTGAAAGACGGTTTAAGCGATACGATGAATTTGCAATTTACCTCTGTCGGTAAATGCAAAATGAAAGTAATCCAGTAAGGTGTTGTTTACCTGACCTCGCGCGCCGCAGCCCAAGACAAAGCGAAATAGATCACAACAATAGCACCCAGGCTTCCGAGGACCGGGATCGACATCGGCAGCAGATGCGGCGTGAGGATCGCCAGGGTGACGGCACTCGTGGCGGCCAGCAACCAGACCACACCGCCCCAGGCGCTGGTGAGCCACATCCCGATCGCCGCCATGAAGTCGATCACGGCGAAGTAGACGATGACCGTCTGGCGGCCGAGCGATTCGGCTTCGAACGGGCGCGCCCCCGGAAAGATGTCGAGGATCGTCGCCCAGGTCGAGACGCCTTTCGCCAGCCACAACACGGCCGTGACGCGCATGAACCAGACCAGGACCACGTCCCACCCCGTCTGCGGCGCACGCGGCGACCGCTCGATGCGGTCACCGGCCACGTCGTTGGCGCGCCCGCGCCCGTCCCGCGTTGCGCCGACCTTGGTCAGTCCCCTCATGACGGCATCCTTTCCGATCCATCGAATGTCGCCGATCCATCGAATCTCGGCGCGTCGCCATCGGGCAGGTCGGTGAACGCCTCGGCGATCCCGGCCGGGTCCACGTCGGCCAGGGCGGCGGGCCGCCAGTCCGGGCGGTTGTCCTTGTCCACCAGCACGGCGCGGACCCCCTCGTGGAAGTCGTGCCAATGCATGGCCCGCATGGCGAGGCGATACTCCTCCTGCATCGCCTCGGCGAAGTCCATGCCGATGCCCCGCCTCATCTGCTCGTGTGCGATGCACAGGGAGTGGGGAGAGCGCGTGCGCATCAGCGCGGCGGTCTCGGTGGCGAAGGGCGACCCGTCCGCGTCGAGTCTCGCGAGGATCCCGGCGACGCTGTCGGCGGAGAAACAAGCCTCGATCGTGGCGCCATGCGCCGTGATCGGACCGACCTCGGGAAAGGCCGTCGCGTGGCGGTCGAAAGCCCGTTCGATGGCGCCACCGCCGGCCAGCTCGTCCGTGATGGCGTCGAAATTCTCCGCCGCCGCATGGTGGGTGGCGAGCCCCAGAGCGCGGGCATCGCCGGCACCGATCCGGGCGCCGGTCAGGGCCAGATAGACCCCTGCGCGACCGGCCAGGCGCGGAAGCGAATGGGTCATTCCCACATCGGGAAAAAACCCAATTCCCACTTCCGGCATCGCCAGGGTGTAGCGCTCCGAGGACACCCGGTGGCTCCCGTGCAGGGACAAACCCACCCCGCCGCCCATGACGATCCCCTCAATCAGGGCGATGTAGGGTTTCGTATAGCGCTGCACATAGGCGTTGAGGTGGTACTCCGCGAGCCAGAACCGCCTCACCTCGTCGTCCAGCCCCCGGCGGGCGAGGTCGTGGATCTGGCGGATGTCACCGCCGGCGCAGAACGCCCTCCCGCCCCGGCCGCGGACGACCACGCGGGTGATCGTGTCGTCGCGCTCCCACTCCCACAGGGCGCGATACATCGCCGTCGTCATGGAGACCGTGAGCGCGTTCAAGGCTTTAGGCCGGTTCAGGGTGATCAGGCCGGCGTGCCCGCGCCGCTCGAACAGGATCTCCGGTTCGTCTGCGCCTGTCATCCATCGTCTCCGATTGGCCTCCGGTCGGCGGCTGCCTCACCCTCGGGGGCTCGCGGGATTCCGCGCGTCGCGCGGTGCGGGGTCGAGGAAACGCCGCGTTCACCGTGTCGCTTAGACGAACTCTGCCGTGACCCGTCAATCGGGGGGCGGCGATCGGCCCGGGTTTCGAAGAGTTTTGGGGATGTGTTAGGCCGGCCCCGACGCGCCCGCGACGGGCCTTCGAGACGTAGAGACCATGACCGAAGCGACCCCGACCCCGCGTCCCCTCGCCATCGAGAGCGCCAAGGCGAGTTCCGCCGCGTCGCTGAGCATCACCCAGCGCCCCCGGCGCAACCGCAAGGCGGAGTGGTCGCGCCGCCTCGTGCGCGAAAATACCCTGACGGTGGATGACCTTATCTGGCCGCTCTTCGTCATCGAGGGGACCGGACGGCGCGAGCCCATCGCCTCGATGCCCGGCGTGGAGCGCCTCAGCGTGGACGAGATCGTCCGCGAGGCGGAACGCGCGGCGCGGCTCGGCATCCCGGCCATCTCCTTCTTTCCCTATACCGAAGCGTCCCTGCGCGACCCGACCGGATCGGAAGCCCTCAATTCCAACAACCTCGTCTGCCGCGCCGTGCGTGCCGTGAAGAAGGCGGTGCCGGAAATCGGCGTGATGACCGACGTCGCCCTCGATCCCTATACCAGCCACGGCCATGACGGCCTGATCGAGGACGGGGCCATCCTCAACGACGAGACGGTGGCGCTCCTCGTGGAGCAGAGCCTGATCCAGGCCGAGGCGGGCACGGACATCATCGCCCCGTCCGACATGATGGACGGCCGCGTCGGCGCGATCCGCACCGGCCTCGACAAGGCCGGTTTTCGCGATGTCCAGATCATGGCCTACGCGGCGAAGTACGCCAGCGCCTTCTACGGCCCGTTCCGCGACGCCATCGGCACCTCGGCCGCCCTGGTGGGCGACAAGCGCACCTACCAGATGGATCCGGGCAATTCGGACGAAGCCCTCCGGGAAGTCGCCCTCGATCTCGAGGAGGGCGCGGATTCCGTGATGGTCAAACCGGGCCTGCCCTATCTCGACATCATCCGCCGGGTGAAGGACGAATTCGGCGTTCCGACCTTCGCCTATCAGGTCTCGGGCGAGTACGCGATGATCGAGGCCGCCGCCCTCAACGGCTGGCTCGACGGCACTCGCGCCATGACGGAGAGCCTCCTCGCCTTCAAGCGCGCCGGCGCCGACGGCATCCTGACCTATTACGCGCCCCGCGTGGCCGAACGCCTGCGCGACGGCATCTGAGATGCGCCCGCGGGCGGCTCGGCCCGCCGGCGCGCTCCTGCCGATCGCGGTCGTCGCATTCCTGACGGCCTGCGACAGCTCCGTCGACCGGCTGCGGATCACCACCTGCCGGCGGACGCTTCCCGCGCTGGTGGCAGCCGACCTCTCGCCGCGTCTGCTCCATGTCGGCCGTGGATCGGCGCCCGACAGCGTGCGCGTCGATTACGCCTTGGGCCAACGCCAGCACCGCATCGACTGCCTGTTCGACGGTGGCGCGGGTCTCATCGGCATCCGCATGGACCACAAGGCGGTGTCGGGCGGGGCGCTTTTCATGCTTAAGAAATACTATCTCGAAACATTAGATTCCGAAGCAAACGACCCCGCGCCGGCGCGCTAGGCATTCGCGCGGCCCTGGCATTCTTATTGCTTCGGTTTGCTTGGGGAGGCGGCAGGATTGTCTCTGACCGGCAGACCTCGAAACGTTCGCAGTCGCCTGCCGGCCAATCTCAGTCTTGAATACATATACGAAATACCAAGCGCTGAGCTTGGGCGGTCCATTTTGAGGATGCGATGTCGACAAAACTGAACGAGATAGATCACCCGGCCGACAGTCTCTCGATGCTCGTCGAGACATCGACCCAGCAGCTGAAGTCTCTCACCCATCGTAGCGTCGGCTCGATCAAGTCCATCACACGGCGCATGAATCTGCTGGCCCTGAACGCCCTCATCGAAGCGGCGCATGCGGGCGAGCGCGGCGCCGGCTTCTCTGTCGTCGCCAATGAGGTTCGCAGCGTCGCGGGCGAAATCGAGGGTCTGGTCTCGGGCCTCGGCAGCGCTCTCGGCGACGGCGTCGACAGCCTGACCCAGGCCGTGGAGCACTTGGCCAGCGAGAGCCGTTCCGCGCGCTGCATCGATCTCGCGCTCAATGCCGTGGAGATCATCGACCGCAATCTCTACGAGCGGACCTGCGACGTGAGGTGGTGGGCGACCGATGCCGCGGTGGTCGCATGCGCGGTCTCTCCGACCGAAGCGGTCAGAAACCACGCCTCCCACCGGCTCGGAGTCATCCTCTCCGCCTACACGGTCTATCTCGATCTCTGGCTGTGCAGCCTCGACGGCAAGGTCATCGCCAATGGCCGGCCCGACCGGTTCAATGTCGTCGGCCAGGATATGAGCCAGGAGCCGTGGTTCGCCCGCGCCAAGCCGCTGGCCTCCGGCGATGAGTTCGCGGTGGCCAACGTGGCACGGGTCGCCGCGCTCAACGGCGCACAGAGCGCCACCTATGTCGCCTCCGTGCGGGAAGGCGGCGAGGCGAACGGCAAGCCCATCGGCTTTCTCGCGATCCATTTCGATTGGGAACCGCAGGCACGCACCATCGTCGAGGGCGTCCGCCTCGCGCCGGCGGAGCGGGCCCATAGCCGTGTCATGCTGCTCGATGCCGAGAACCGCGTCATCGCCTGTTCCAAGGGCAATGGCCTCCTCACCGAGCGCTATCCCCTCCGCACGGACGGACGGAGCCAGGGAAGCTACATCGATGCAGCGGGGCGCCTCGTCGCCTTCCACGAGACCCCGGGCTACGAGACGTATCGCGGACTGGGATGGCGCGGCGTGATCGAGCAATCCGCCTGACCTCGAACCCGACAAAGCCCGTGCGACCTTGAGCGAAGGCATGGGTCCTCCCATGTCTTCTTCACGAGGGAGAATCGTCTCCCCTCTCGAAGGCTATCGGCCATGCTCAATACGCCCCCAGGCTACGACCCCGCCGGCTATGCCGAGCGCTACGGGACCGGCTTCCCGAACGCCCTCCCGGTCCCCTTCGTCAGGGCGAGCCTCGGGGCGCGCTTCGTCGCCTATCTCCTCGACATCCTCTTCATCCTGGGCTTCACCGCGCTCCTCACCCTGGCGATCACGGTGCTCGGAGTGCTGACCTTCGGCCTCGGCTGGACCCTGTTTGCGATCCTTCCCGCCAGCGGCATCCTCTACAGCGCGGTGACGGTGGGCGGCGCCGCCCAGAGCACCTGGGGCATGCGGATGATGGGTTTGCGCGTGGTGACTCCGGCCAGCGGCCTGCGGGTGGATTTCCTCACCGCCGCCATCCACGCCCTGCTGTTCTACGTCGCCATCTCGACGTTCCTGCTGTGGTTCGTCGATATCCTGTTCGGGCTCATGAGGTCGGACCGGCGCCTGGGCCACGACGTGCTCGTCGGTCTGGCGGTGGTGCGGGTCTGAGCCTACCGGGCGAAATCCAGCTGGGACTTCGCCACTACCGCGACAGGGAGGGAGGCTGGGGAATGCCGAGGTCTCCGCCGCCCTTCGCCAGAGCGGCATCGCTCTGGTGGACCTGCTTCTCCCGGTCCGGCTGCTTTTCGAAGCGCCGCCATACGGTGAGGGCCGACAGCACGTAATTGCAGGCTGCGCCCACCAGAATGCCCGCTCCCGTGGCCAGCCACCAGATGCCGGTCCCGGTGTAGATGAGGTGGGCAACGAGAATATTGTTGAACGCGCCGCAGGAGCAGGACAGGCAGAAGACCGCGAGCCCGCGCAGGAGGTCGGCGCCGACGATCCGCTGGTCCCGATACGTCAGGATGTTGTTCAGGAAGAAGTTGGCCGTCATCGCGCCGAGCGTGGCGATGGTCTGGGACATCAGAAAATTGTCGTTCAGGGCGAAGAGCATGAGCCCCAGCAGCGACAGGTGGACGAGGACGCCGAGGCCGCCGACGAGGGCGAAGGAGACGAACCGGGTCGGGAGCACGCCGAAGGCTGATTTCGCGATGAGAAGGACCGCGAAATCGAAGAGAACCCTTTCGTCGAGCTTGCTCTGTCCGGTCAGTCGAGGGCCGAAGACATAGGGGACTTCCCCGATCTTCAGCGACCGGCCACCCTGGGCCAGGATATCCGCCAGGAGCTTGAAGCCGTCGCGGCTCAGGCGTGGCGCGGCCTCCACCAGAATGCTCCGGCGCATGAGGAAGAAGCCGCTCATGGGATCGCTGGTCTGAACCCGGAGAAAGGCGCGCACCAGCCGGTTTCCGGCATTGCTCAGGGCCTTGCGGACCGACGAGAAGGCCGCCACGTCGGGATCGTCGAGGTAGCGGCTGGCGATGACCACGTCGCAATCGGTGGACATCATCAGATCGAGCATCGGCGTCAGCGTCGCCGGTTCGTGCTGCAGGTCCGCATCCATCACGGCGACGAGGTCGGAACGGGCCGCCAGCATCCCCTCGATACAGGCTCCCGCGAGCCCCCGCCGGCCGGTCCGGGTGATGATCCTGATCCGCGGATCGCTCCTCGCCAGTTCTTCGACGACGGCGGATGTGCCGTCGGGCGAATTGTCGTCGACGACGATCACCTCGAAACGGTGCGGCGCGAGCGCGGTGGCGATCCGGCCGCAGATGACGGCGATGTTGTCCCGCTCGTTGAAGGTGGGGATGACGATCGTGAGGAGGGGCCGATCCGCCTGCGAGGCGGACGATGTCTGGGTAGAGGGAAGCGTCACTGGCGGCCTTTCGCGCCGATCCTGGGCTTTGGCCAGGTCCCATCGAAATGGGTCGCCCGGACGATCCTGAGATCATGCATCTTACGCCCGTGGAAATTCAGGCGGATGGGCACATCTTCCGAGAACGTCTCGAAATGCCCGTCGAGATTATATCTGACCGCATCGAGATTGGCATACCTGTCTACGATGACGGCATCCATGCCGCGGAATTTCTCGGCATCGGCGAGATACGTGAAGTGGATGTTGTCGCCCGCGAGGCACAGACTGCGGAATCTGTCCCCGACGGCATAGAAGGCCTTGGCGCAATCCTCCCAACGGGTCGCGGCGATGAAGGTGCGCGAGGGATCGAACCCGCGCGCCGTCAGCGCCACGGGAAGATCGTCCCAATCGTAGAGTTCCAGCAGGATCGGGTCCTGCGACCGGAAAGCCTTGGCCGGGGCGACCCGCTCGGCCCAGCCGGTGAAGACATGGGTCATGAGAAGACCGATCACCAGGATCGTCGTCGCGGCCAGGGTGGCGAGCCAGCGCCGTGCGGCGTCCGGCCGATCGGCGGCGAGGCCACCCGCCCAGGCGCCGACGAGGGGCAGCAATGGAAGATAGCCCATGGAGGCCCAGTGATAGCCGCGCAGCGGGTGGCTGCTCCACACCATGACGCCGAAGATGAACAGGAGGACCGGCGCGGACATGCAGGCCAGAAGCCACGGCCCCTCCTGCCTCGGCCCGTTTCGAAGGCCGCGATACAGCATGTACAGCGCCGGGCCGAACACGAGGGGATGGACGATCAAGACCTGTGTCAGGGTCCAGCGGAATGCCCGCGCCATGTTGATGCTGCCGTCCCCACCGGCGCGGGCACCTTGATACAGGAAGGAGACCCAGCGGTGCTCGGCGTTCCAGACGATGACCGGGAGAAGCGGCACCAGCAGGACAACGAGGCCGAGATAGGTGGCGGGCCGCAGGAGCCAGCGCCTCCCCTCCGCCCGGCTCGCCACGGCGACGAGCAGTCCGGGGACCAGGAGGATCGCGAGATACTTGGACGCGAGGGCGCATCCGAACAGGAATGCGCAGGTGTACCAGATCCCGTTGTCGCGGATGCGCGACGCGGCGAAGTCGATGTGAAGAAACGTCAGCAGGGCCGCGAGAATGAAGACGGTCATCGGCCCGTTCGTCTGGGCGAGACTCCCATCCGAAAGTCCGAGAAGCGGCGACAGCAGATAGGCGCAGACCGCGTAGAATCCCGCACGGGAATCGAAGAGACGCGTCGTGATCCGATAGATCAGCCAGCCCGAGATCACCGACATGACGAGGAACGGCAGACGCACGATCAAGGCATCGTCGGAGCCGAACAGGCGCATGGCGCCCGCGATCGTCCACCATGTCAGCGGCGGCTGGTCGAAGAACGAGAGCGACGGCTGCCTCGCGACGACCGCACCGTAGGTTTCCATGAAGGTGAGGTCGAGGAACCGCACCACCACGAGACGGGCGAGGAAAGAGGCGATCAGGACAGCGACGACACGACGGGTGTAATCCGCAGGTCCGGCTTCCTCACGCGAGGGACCGGCCGAGGCTTCACGCGAACGGTCGGAACGCGGCATCGATGTTGCGTGAGCGTTGATGAGACGATTTCCCTATCCGGTCTTGAAAGATCGGGTCACCCTCGGCAGCGGCGGGGACCGGCGATCCCGTGAAGCCGCCTCACGTGTTCCGGCCCACCCCCGGAAGGCGGCGGGCACCATGCGCGCGCGAACTTTGCCACCGTGTTTCCGCCCGTCACCGATGGCCACCCCGCGACAACGGGTGCATTCATCCCGAATTGGGTCGGAAACGCGACCGGTCTACCTATGGCGCCATTGATAGGGGCAGCAGCCCTGCCATGCCAGCCACCCTTCGCGAAAATGGGGCGCTGCGACGCTCACCCACTTGAGCCCCGCCACGGGGCGGGTACACTCGTCTCGTGCGGGGAACGCTCCCGCCGGCCCCGAGGTCAGCTGCAAGCGTGACGAGCCATCCCCGCGACACACCGCAATTCTATCTGACGGCGCCTTCGCCCTGCCCTTACCTGCCGGGGCAGGAGGAACGGAAGGTGTTCACCCATCTCGTGGGGCGGCGCGCCCGCGACCTCAACGAGATTCTCACCCAGGGCGGCTTCCGGCGCTCGCAGACCATCGCCTATCGGCCGGCCTGCGAGACCTGCCGGGCCTGTATCTCGGTGCGGGTTGTGGTGGCGGATTTCCTGCCTTCGGCGAGTCACCGCCGCATCCTTCAGCGAAACGCCGATCTCATCGGCAATCCCGAGCCCAACCGCCCGGCCTCGGAGCAATATGCCCTGTTTCGCCGCTATCTCGATGCGCGCCATGGCGATGGCGGCATGGTCGACATGACCGTGCTCGACTACGCCATGATGATCGAGGACAGCCATGTGGACACCCATCTCGTGGCCTATCGTCGGCGCGGTCCCGATACGGCGATCAACGGAAGGGGCACCGGGCCGACCGTGGCCCTGTGCCTGACGGACGTACTCTCCGACGGATTGTCGATGGTCTACTCGTTCTACGATCCGGCGGAGGCCCAGCGTTCGCTCGGGACCTTCATGATCCTCGACCATATCCGCCGCGCCGCCTCCCTCGGCCTGCCGTATCTCTATCTCGGCTATTGGGTCGATGGCTCGCGCAAGATGGACTACAAGGCCCGCTTCCGACCCCAGGAACGCTTGATGGGACCGGGCTGGCAGCGGGTGGAATAGTCCGCCGCCCCGATCATTCGCCGGAACGGCGTCGACGCGAACCACGCGTCAGAATTTGGCGATGACTTGAGCGCGAACGATCCTCGGCGCGCCCGGGCTGATGTTGTTGTTCCCGTCCGCCGTGGCGATGTAGCCCCGGTCGAAGACGTTCTCGATGTTGATCTGCGCCCGCACCAGATCCGTGACCTGATAGAAGAGGCCGAGGTCGAAGCGGGTGTAGCCGGGGAGCCTGACCGTGTTGTCGGCCGCCGCGAACGTATGGGTCTGGTGGATCGCGCCGACGCCGAACGAGAAGGACGGCGTGACCGCAAACTTGTTCCACACGGTGACCGCGTTGAACGGCACCAACCCCACATGGTTGCCCGGAACGATGGCCGCGGAACTGAACCCGCTGACGATGCGCGCATCGGTGAAGGCATAGCCGCCCGCGACCTGCCACCAATCGGTGACGTAGCCGTTGGCGCCGATCTCGACGCCCTTCGCGTTGGTCTGGCCGCTCAGCAGGAAGAAGCCGGGGCGGTTCGGATCGGCGAGGCGCTGGTTGAACCGGTCGAGGTCGTAGAGCGCGCCCGTCAGCTGGAGCGTCGAAGAGACGTCCCATTTCACGCCGACCTCGCGGTTCTCGAACCGCTCCGGCTCGGCGATGGCGAGCCCTTCGGACAAGGCGGTGAACTGGTCGCCCGCGGATGGCAGGTACGAAACGCTGTAATTGCCGTAGAAGGCGAGGGTGTCCACCGGCTTGAACACCAGCCCGACCCTCGGCGACAGCAGGTCGTCGATGCGGGAATTGGTGACGTTGGTGCGCCGGTCCGTCGAGGAGAAATCGAAGTGATCGTAGCGCAGGCCGCCGATCACCTGGACATGCGGACCGATCTGGATCTGATCCTGGACGTAGACCGCAGCCAATCCGAGGTCGTAGCGGCTGTTGGAGGCCGAGGCCAGGTTGCGGAAGGTGACGGGGACTCGCGAGACCGGCGAGAGCGGATTGACGGTCAGCGTCTGCGTTCCGGTCGTCGCGAAGAAGCCGTCCTCCCGGTAGGTGATGCCGTCCTGCTTGCCGAGTTCGAAACCCGCGAGCAGCGTATGGGCCAGCGGCCCCGTGGCGAATTTGTAGGTGAAATCGTTCTGGTTGAAGAAGTTCGTCCTCGGCGTGTCGTTGTTGAACGCGCTGAGATCGACGGCCGTCCCGGCGGCGTTCACCGCGCCGCCGGAGCGGATGCTCGGATACACGACCTGATAGGCCTTGGCGTAATCGGCGTAGCGGAACTGGCTCCGCATCTCGACGCCCGAGGCGAAGCGGTGATCGAGAACCGCCGTCGCGATATGCGCATCGACACGGGAGTAGCTGAGGTCGGGATTGCCGAAGAACGTTCTGATGTTGTCGCGATAGCGATAGGGACGTCCGAGTTGGGACGGGATGCCGCGATCCGCCGTCCGGTCGTCGTGGAAATACTCGTAGGACAGTTTCAGCGTGGTCTCGGGCCCGAGCAGGATCGTCGCCGTCGGATTGATGCCCCAGCGCCGCAGGTCGACGTAGTCACGATAGGTGCCGCTGTCCTCGAACATGCCGTTGAGGCGGAAGAACACGCTGTCCGAGACCCGGTCGCCGACATCCACGGCCACCCGCTTGTTGAAATACTGGCCACCCTGAAGGATGACTTCCCGGACCGGGGTTCCGGTGGCGTCCTTGAGCACGCGGTTGACGACGCCCCCGCCGCCGCCGCGACCGAAGATCATCGCGTTCGGCCCCTTGAGCACTTCGATCCGTTCGACGTTGTAGAGATCGCGGTAATACATCGCGTCGTCGCGCATGCCGTTCACGTAGAAATCGGCGCTGGATTGCTGCCCGCGGATCACGACCTCGTCCCGGTTGGCGGCGCCCTGGTGCAGGAACACGCCGGGCACGTAGCGCAATGCTTCGGTGACGCCCTGAAACCCCTGATCCTGGACCTGCTCGCGCGTCACGACCGTCACCGCCTGCGGGGTGTCGATCAGCTGGGTGTCCGTCTTCGTCGCGCTCCGGCTGCGGTTGGCGCGGTAGCCAACGGTATGGCCCCCCACCCCGTCCACACTGAGCTGGTCGAGAGTCACTTCAGTGTGGTTGCCGGGATCGGCGGCAACGGCCTGTGCTTCCGCGACCCGCATGTCCGATAGGAAAGGCACGGCCGAGAGAACCGTGATCAGACGTATACGGGCGAAAGGATGCATCGGCGCGTCTCAATTCTATTGGTACTATTCTGCATAAGCGGAGAAATATTACGCTTATCTGCAGATCACATTCGTCTAATAGACACGCATAGTTGATCGGCAACCTGTCATAATCGGATTGACAACGCTGTAATTTTGCAGGTCATTTAATAAGCGTTCTAAGATACCGACTAAGCGACGGAACGCGCGGCGGAAAACGCCTCGCCCGCAAAGCAGCGCTGAGAGTCGAGCACATCTGGTTTCACCGAGGCGATGCAGAAATGTATCACTTCGCACAGAGCGCCCCCTGGGGCCGCGCGTTGAGCGCAGGCCCCGCTCATGCTAGGCGCCAGCCTCCTTGTCCCGATCCGTCCGACCCGAGGCGCCCGTATGATTGCCCGCTATAGCCGCCCCGAGATGACGGCGATCTGGTCTCCCGAGAGCCGCTTCCGCATCTGGTTCGAGATCGAGGCTCACGCCACCACGGCGCTGGCCGAGATCGGCGTGGTGCCCAAGGAGGCCGCCGCCACGATCTGGGAGAAGGGCCGCGACGCGGTGTTCGACGTCGCCCGCATCGACGCCATCGAGGCGGTCACCAAGCACGACGTCATCGCCTTCCTGACGCATCTCGCCGAGATCGTCGGCCCCGATGCGCGGTTCGTGCACCAGGGCATGACCTCGTCGGACGTCCTCGACACCTGTTTCAACGTGCAGCTCGTCCGGGCCGCCGACATCCTGATCAAGGATGTCGATGCACTTCTTTCCGCGATCAAGCGCCGGGCCTTCGAGCACAAGCTGACCCCGACCATCGGTCGCTCGCACGGCATCCATGCCGAGCCCGTGACCTTCGGCCTGAAGCTCGCCCAGGCCTATGCCGAGTTCGAGCGCGCCCGCGCCCGCCTCGTCGCCGCCCGCGAGGAAGTCGCCACCTGCGCGATCTCGGGCGCCGTCGGCACCTTCGCCAATATCGATCCGCGCGTGGAGGAATATGTCGCCAAGGCGATGGGCCTCACACCCGAGCCGGTCTCGACGCAGGTCATCCCCCGCGACCGCCACGCCATGTTCTTCGCCACCCTGGGCGTGGTCGCGAGTTCGGTGGAGCGTCTCTCCATCGAGGTGCGCCACCTGCAACGCACGGAAGTCCTGGAAGCGGAGGAGTTCTTCTCCGAGGGGCAGAAGGGCTCGTCGGCCATGCCGCACAAGCGCAACCCCGTCCTCACCGAGAACCTCACCGGCCTCGCCCGCATGGTGCGCTCCTTCGCGCTGCCCGCCATGGAGAACGTGGCGCTCTGGCACGAACGCGACATCTCGCATTCCTCGGTGGAGCGCATGATCGGCCCCGACGCGACGGTGACCCTCGACTTCGCCCTGGCGCGGCTCACCGGCGTGATCGACAAGCTGCTGATCTACCCCGAGCAGATGCAGCGCAACCTCGACAAGCTCGGCGGCCTCGTCCACTCGCAGCGGGTGCTTCTGGCCCTGACGCAGGCGGGCGTGTCCCGCGAGGACGCGTATCGCCTGGTCCAGCGCAACGCCATGCCGGTCTGGCGCGGCGAAGGCGACTTCCTCACCCTGCTGAAGGCGGATGCGGACGTCACCGCGTCGCTGAGCCCGGAGCAGATCGAGGAGTGCTTCGACCTCGGCTACCATTTCAAGCACGTGGACACGATTTTTTCGCGCGTCTTCGGTACGGCCTGAGCCAGGACCGTCCCCGACTCGGCGATCCGCGGAGCACGCTTCGTGCTTCGCGGATCGCGTAGCGGCGAGGCCGCCGTTTCTATCCAGAGAAGAGGAAGTTCGATGTCGCGCATCGTCTACGTCAACGGCGAGTTCGTGCCCTTCGAGGCCGCGACCGTGTCGATCATGGACCGGGGCTTCCTGTTCGCGGACGGCATCTACGAGGTGTCCGCCGTCCTCGGCGGCCGTCTCGTGGACAACGAGGCGCATCTGGCCCGGCTCGACCGGTCGCTGGGCGAGATCGGCATCCGCAATCCCTACCCGACCGAAGAGTGGATCCGGCTCGAGACCGAACTGGTCCGTCGCAACGGCGTCGACGAGGGCCTCGTCTACATGCAGGTGACGCGGGGCGCCTTCGAGCGGGATTTCGCTTTCCCGCCGGCCGAGACCGAACCCACCGTGGTGATGTTCACGCAGGCCAAGACCGTGGCCAGGAACCCGCTGGCGGAGCGGGGCGCCAAGGTCATCACCGTCCCCGACATCCGCTGGAAGCGCCGCGACATCAAGTCGGTGGCGCTCCTCGCCCAGGTTCTGGCCAAGCAGGAAGCGGCCAGGGCCGGCGTCGCGGAAGCCTGGATGGTGGAGGATGGTTTCGTCACCGAGGGCTCCTCGTCGACCGCCTTCATCATCACCGGCGGAAAGGTGGTCACCCGCCCGCTCTCCACCGCCCTGCTGCCCGGCATCACGCGCCTTGCCGTCATGCGCCTTGCCGAGGAAGCAGGCCTGACGATCGAGGAGCGGCTGTTCTCCGTGGAGGAGGCGTTCGCGGCGCAGGAGGCCTTCTACACCAGCGCTTCGGCTTTCGTGATGCCCGTCATCGACATCGACGGGCACGAACTGGGCGACGGCAAGCCGGGCGCGCTGACGAAGCGCCTGCGCGCACTTTATCTGGAGATGGCCGGGGCATAAGGGCGGGCCGGTCTCATCCGTCATCCGGCGCCGCCATAGGAACTGCATCGCCGCCGGAGCGGTTTGTCTCCCGACTTCCTGGGGGACATCGATGCCGACACCGTTTCGTCACGCCGCACTGCTCGCTTTCGCCCTGACGGCGTCGGGCGCCTATGCCCAGTCGCCCGATGCACCGCTGAAAGGGCGCGACACCTCCCCGAACATCCCGCCCTCCACGGAGACGGTGCCGGAGAAGGTTCGTCCGTCCGAGGAGGGGACCGGCGGCTCGACCTTGAGCGACAAGCTTGAGAAGAACGACGGCGTCATCACGCCACCCGGTAATTCCGCCCCGGGCCTGGTGGTCAAGCCTCCCGAGACCGGGAACAGCGGCATGCCGGTGATCAAGCCGGGCCAGTTGCCGGGCAGCGAACCGGGGACGGAAGCGCGCTAGGAATTGGGCGCACCCCAAGCGTTCGGGCGCGGTTTGCTTGATTTCCTGCGAGGGATCGCGGAAAGACCCCGGAGATGCGTGTCGGCCCGCCCTCGCGGCGGGGCGTTTCCACGCGGGCACCGGACAGGTTGAAGTGAATGGCGAACGTCGTCGTCGTGGGCGCCCAGTGGGGCGACGAAGGCAAGGGTAAGATCGTCGACTGGCTCTCCGAG
The DNA here is from genome assembly GCF_001422125.1 of Methylobacterium sp. Leaf85. Classification (NCBI taxonomy): domain Bacteria; kingdom Pseudomonadati; phylum Pseudomonadota; class Alphaproteobacteria; order Hyphomicrobiales; family Methylobacteriaceae; genus Methylobacterium; species Methylobacterium sp. Leaf85. Next base: position 164,849 of record NZ_LMME01000035.1, read on the forward strand.
CAGGCCGACGTGGTGGTCCGCTTCCAGGGCGGCCACAATGCCGGGCACACGCTCGTCATCGACGGCGTGACCTACAAGCTCGCCCTGCTCCCGTCCGGCGTCGTCCGGGGCGGAAAGCTGTCGGTGATCGGCAACGGCGTCGTCGTCGATCCGTGGCACCTCGTGGACGAGATTGCCCGGCTCCAGGCGCAGGGCGTCGAGATCTCGCCCAAGACCCTGCGCATCGCCGACAACGCGACACTGATCCTGCCGCTGCACCGCGAGCTCGACCACTTTCGCGAGACCTCGAATGCCGGCCTGAAGATCGGCACGACCAAGCGCGGCATCGGCCCTGCCTACGAGGACAAGGTCGGCCGCCGCGCCATCCGCGTGGTGGATCTGGCCGACGAGAGCACGCTGGAATCGAAGATCGAGCGGGTCCTCACCCACCACAACGCCCTGCGACGGGGCCTCGGGATCGACGAGGTCGATGCCGGCGCGCTCCTCGCCGAACTGAAGGCGATAGCGCCGACGATCCTCCCCTACGCCACCACCGTATGGAAGCTCCTCGACGACGAGCGCCGGGCGGGCAAGCGCATCCTGTTCGAGGGCGCGCAGGGTGCCCTCCTCGACGTCGATCACGGCACCTACCCGTTCGTCACCTCCTCGAACATCGTCGCCGCCCAGGCCGCCACCGGCTCCGGCATGGGGCCGTCGGCGATCGGCTACGTGCTCGGCATCGCCAAGGCCTATACGACCCGCGTCGGCGAGGGGCCGTTCCCCACCGAGCTCTTCGACGAGATCGGCGAGACGATCGGCGCCAAGGGCCGCGAGTTCGGCGTCAATACCGGGCGCAAGCGCCGCTGCGGCTGGTTCGACGCCGTGCTGGTGCGCCAGACCGTGCGGACCTCCGGCATCGACGGGATCGCCCTGACCAAGCTCGACATCCTCGACGGGTTCGACGAGATCAAGGTCTGCACCGGCTACCGCCTCGACGGACAGGTGCTCGACCACCTCCCCGCCAACCAGGCCGCGCAGGCGAAGGTCGAGCCGATCTACGAGACCATCGAGGGCTGGTCCGGCACCACCGCCGGAGCACGCTCCTGGGCCGACCTCCCCGCTCAGGCGATCAAGTACGTGCGCCGGATCGAGGAACTGATCGGAGCGCCGGTGGCACTGCTCTCCACGTCACCGGAGCGCAACGACACCATCCTGATGCACAATCCCTTCGAGGATTGAGCGTCCGGCCGAGGCGAGGCCCACCGGTTCCTCCAGGGCAACCGGTGGACGAATGACAGGGGATGAAGCGCCGTGCGGGTGGATGAAGCCTCGTCCGAAGGGCGGACATCGCGGATGATGCCGACGTGCCTCGCCCAAGGGTGTTCCATCCCTGCAGTGAGAAGAGGGCGGCCTGCCGGCCGGCCCGTATAGGGCGGACCGAGGTTCGATGGCCGACTATTACCCCTTGCTGGCACGAGCGCTCCAAGCGATGCCGGATCGTTCTCCGGCCTTGCGCAAGGCGGTCTACGACCGGGCACGCGGCGCCCTGATCGGGCAACTCCGCTCGCTCGAACCGCCCCTGTCCGAAGCCGATATCGACCTCGAGAGCAAGGCCCTCGAAACCGCGATCAGTCGGGTCGAGAGCGAGCATGGTGGGCCGCCCGCCACCGTCGCCAACGATGTCGCGCCACCGGTCTTCGCCGTACCGGAGGAGCGCGACGTGCTGCCGGAAGCGGCGGCGCCCGAGCGATCCGCCGACACCGAGAGAGGCCGCATCACCGAGCCGGGCCTGCCACCGGCCCCTGAGCCGAATCTCGGGATCCGCCCTTCCCGGCCGGATCGCCAGCCGGGCGCGCAGCCCGATGCGCCGGCGCCCGCGCCGCTGCCGCCGGTGGGGGATGGACCAGCTCCGGTCTCCCAGGAGCCCGCGACGGTCCTGCCGATCAAGCCCCGCAAGGCGAAATCAGTGGACAGGGTTGCCGAGAGGAAGGCCGCCCGGGAAGCCGCGCGGAAGGCATCGAACGATGAGACCGCGAGCGAAGGGATCCAGCCGGAACCGGCCGGCGAGCCGACGCCCGAGCCGCCGGTCGCCGAAGGCGCAACGATGCCCGCAGCGGCGGATGGCGGCCATGCGCGCAATCGCCCACGCATCGACGTCGTCGCCCCGCGCAAGGGCCGCCCTCGTCTGATCCGCAACGTCTTCGTGGGAAGCGTCCTGCTCATCGTCGTCGGGCTGATCGCGGTGGCAGCCTTCATGCTGCGCGACAAGCCCTCGGACCTGCAGCCCGGCACTACCGAGGCTCAGGAAGAGACTTCCGAGTCCGGTGCCGCGAAGTATGCCGACCGGATCGGGGGGGATGCTCCCGCCTCCACGGAACGACGCGACCCCTCCGCCCGCCAGACGCTCGCCCGGCCGCCAGCCACGACGCCGGCCGATCCGACCAAACCGCCGGCCCAGCCCGACGTGGCCGTCGCGCAGCGCGCCGTTCTCTTCGAGGAAAACACGGCGGGCGGAAACGCCCAGCCAATCACCTTCCAGGGCATGGTCGTATGGCGCCTGGAGGCGATGAACGGTGAGCAGGGCCAGCCGCTGGAAACCGTCATCCGGGGGCGTGTGACCTTCGCCGAGGCCGGCCTGTCTCTGGTCATGACCATCCGGCGGAACCTCGACGCCACCTTCCCCGCCTCCCACACCATCGAACTGGCCTTCACCACGACGAGTCCGGCCGGGGATACGCATTCCGTCCAGGATGTCGGCCTGCTGAGTGCGAAGGAAGAAGAGAGCGGCCGGGGCTCGCCGGTCTCGGGCCTGCCGGTGCGCGTGAAGGAGAACCTGTTCCTGATCGGCCTGTCGTCGCTGCAGGCCGACGTGGACCGCAACACCGACCTTCTGGAGCACCGCAACTGGTTCGACCTGCCGATGAAGTTCGCCGCCGGGCCTCGCGGCGTGCTGACCTTCGAGAAGGGTTCATCGGGCAATCAGGTCATCCGCTCCGCCTTCGAGCAATGGCGTCGATAGGGGCGACACAAAGAAAGCCGGTCCCGCAGCAGCGGAACCGGCTTTTTCGTCATCGCCCCCCGTTGCAGCGTCTCGTCCACCTTTCACGACCCTGAAACACAGGTCCGTATCCATGAGCTCCGGCGGACGACCACCGCCGCGCGGTCGCACGGGTTGGCCTCGCTGAGTCAGGCTCACCGAGGCCCTAGATCAGGCGTGGGCGGCGGCCCGTGGCGCCTCGCGAGTGGCGAGGTTTCGCTTGACCGCTTCCTGAATCTTCTCGAACGCCCGGACCTCGATCTGGCGGACGCGCTCGCGTGACACCCCAAATTCACCCGACAGGTCTTCGAGGGTGATCGGGTCATCGGCGAGACGGCGCGCCTCGAAGATGCGGCGCTCGCGCGGATTGAGGACCGACAATGCGTCGCGCAGGGCGGTCAGACGGTTCTGGCCCTCCTCTTCGCGGGCGAGCACGGTCTCCTGGCTCGGGCTGTTGTCCACCAGCCAATCCTGCCACTCGCCCTCCCCTTCCTCACGCAACGGAGCGTTGAGGGAGGTGTCGCCCGAGAGGCGGCGGTTCATGTCGATCACGTCCTGCTCGGGCACGCCGAGCTTGACGGCGATCTGAGCCACCTGATCCGGCTTGAGATCACCCTCGTCCAGGGCGGAAATCTTGCCCTTGGCCTTCCGGAGATTGAAGAACAGCTTCTTCTGGTTCGCCGTGGTGCCCATCTTCACCAGCGACCACGAGCGCAGGATGTATTCCTGGATCGCGGCCTTGATCCACCACATGGCGTAGGTGGCAAGGCGGAAGCCCTTGTCCGGCTCGAAGCGCTTGACGGCCTGCATCAGGCCCACGTTGCCCTCGGACACGACCTCGCCGATCGGCAGGCCGTATCCACGGTAGCCCATGGCGATCTTCGCCACGAGCCGAAGATGCGAGGTGACGAGGCGGTGCGCCGCATCGCGGTCGCCCTGTTCACGCCAGCTCTTGGCCAGCGTGAACTCCTCGTTCGGCTCGAGCATCGGAAACTTGCGGATTTCATCGAGGTAGCGCGAAAGGCCACCCTCGGTGGCGAGCACGGGTAGTGCGCCTGCCATAGTCATCTCTCCTTGCAAGGTCCCCCGAACGGGCAGACCAGAAACGAACCGCCGCTCTTCGAGCCGACCGTCCCACTCCCCGACACTACTCGGAAAGGAAACGGTGCGGTAGCGGTCCGTGACTCGACCATCGCCATCAACGCGCCAGCGAGCCGATCGCCCGAAGGTGACACGAAAGGCCGCGCCCCGGGGTGCGCCGGCACACCTGTTTGCCGGCGACCCTTGACAGCGACACCTCTGCAACAGGACCGGTGGTCGAGGGTTCCCCCGGCCGGACACTGGCCCGCACCCGGGCGCCACCCGCTTCGTCAGGATCGGTCGTTCGCCCTCAACGCGGCGATGAGGGCGGACATGTCCGGCGGGATCGGGCTCTCGAAGCGCAGGACCTCGCCGGTGCGGGGATGTTCGAACCCGAGAATGGCGGCATGGAGGGCCTGCCGGCCCAAGGCTTCCAGCCCGGCCCGCGCCGCCGACCCGAGCCGCGCGGCCTTGGTCTTGAAGGCGTTGCCATAGACCGCATCGCCGAGAAGCGGATGGCCGCGATGGCTCAGATGGACGCGGATCTGGTGGGTTCGCCCGGTCTCGAGCCGGCACCGGACAAGGGCGACTTCGGTTCCCGCATCCAGGATCTCCTCGACGACGTAATGCGTGATCGCCGTGCGCCCCTCGCCCGGGCGCATGATGGCGATCTTCTCGCGATTGCGCTGGCTGCGTCCGAGTTCGACGTCGATCGTGCCCAGCCGGGGCTCCGGCGCTCCCCAGGTCAGGGCGAGATAGGCGCGCTCCAGGGGTCCGTTGCGGCCATGGTCGGCGAACTGCGCCGTGAGCCCCTTGTGGGCGAGATCATTCTTGGCGACGACGAGGAGACCGCTCGTGTCCTTGTCGAGCCGATGCACGATCCCGGGTCTGCGCACGCCGCCGATGCCCGACAGGCTTTCCCCGCAATGGGCGATGAGGCCGTTCACCAGGGTTCCGGCATCGTGGCCGGGGGCCGGGTGGACCACCAGCCCCGCCGGCTTGTCGATGACGATCAGGTCGTCGTCCTCGTGCACGATGACGAGATCGAGGGTCTCCGCCACCGGCGTCGCGTCCACCGGCGCGGGAATGGTCACGTCGAGGACGGCGCCCGCGCCGACCTTCAGCGACAGGTCGAGGACGACGATTCCGTCCTTGCTCACCTGGCCGGTGCGGATCAGGTCCTGCAGCCGCGAGCGCGACACGTCCGGCAGCGCGCGGGCGAGCGCCCTGTCGATGCGCTCCGCCTGCGCGTCCAGGTCGAGGACGACGCGGCGATCCTGCGGTTCTTGCACGATGTGATCTCTTTCGATGCCGATGACATTTAAGCGCGCGGCAGCTCTTGCTCCCCCGCCCGACCGTCGCTATACGATCGCCAACCGGCCGGAAAGCTCCCATCGTCTAGCGGTCTAGGACGTCGCCCTCTCACGGCGAAAACAGGGGTTCGATTCCCCTTGGGAGCGCCAGCGGTTCTTGTAAGTCAGTCGTCCTGACGACACGGCCTCGCCCCTCCCCCGGATCGGCTCGAGGCCAGCGATACACAGAACCCTGCTCTCTACACTCTTCGGTCTCGCCCTTTCTGCGCTGCAAAACAGGTGATCGCGTTGTCCGGCGCTTCCGGCACGTCAGCCGATGCCGCAGGAGGCGAGGCCTCGAGCGCTGGCGGTGCCCGAACTGCGCGAGCGTAGCGCTCCGCGCGGCTCAGCGGACAGGATCTCAGCGCGCACCGCCTCGTCTTCGTGGGGGATCCCATGACACAAGGGTGGGATGCCGGCGTCTGGGGCATGTTCTGGGGGGGGGTGTGGAAGACGACGACGAGGATTGCGGCGATCCCGCGCAAGGCGTCGAGTTCGAGGAGCCTCCCCGGTCGCTCGGGCGATCGCTCGTGGCCCGCCCTCGGGGTCCGCCCCGATCGCTCCGGTCACGCCATGAACGCCGTCCTCGACTCTCCGTCGCAGACCCCATATTTCGGCAGGATGGCGTGACGAGGCGCTTCTACGTCCTGAAAGTCGCCGATCCTTCGGCGGACACTCGGGGTGCCCTCCCCGTCGACATCGGAGCTGCGCGTCCCGGCATGGCTCCTCATCCGAAAGAGCCCCGCCGACCCGCCCGAGGCTGATCGCGACGACAACGCTCGCGGATCGTTGTGCACTGCACTCCCCCGTCGGTTACCCGTTGAACGCACGCAGGTTTCACGCAGCGGGCCGCCCGGCGTCCCACATCGTCAAAGTGCGGCGCAATGACGAATATCGCCGGGATAGGCGTTCGCCGGCCTTGCGACTCATGAACGCCCGATTAACACTGCCTACTCCGAAAGAACGAATCGACCGATTCGTTGAGGCCGGGAGACACGCCATGTCCCAGACGATTCACGTCAAACCGACCCATGACGGCACCTATACGGTCTATCGCGGGCCGACGGCCCTCGTGAGCGGCCTCACCCGGCTCCAGGCCGAGCTGTATCAAGCCAGCATCACCCGTCAGGCGCAACGCCCCCTCGTGGCATTGACGGCCTGATCCGGCGCGGCCGGCGGATGAGCGATCATCGCCGCGTCAGCTTCAACACCCGGAGGTCGGCGATCGTCCCGGCCTCCGTCAGGCCGCGTTCCTTGGCCTCGATGACATAGCGGTCGTCCGCTCTGGTCACCGCATAGACATGATAGCTCGCACGACGGTGCAACGCGCCGCCATGCGAAACCGCCGAGGCCGAGGGAGCGCCGACCACGGGGACGCCGGTGCCGTCCGGCCCGCGGACGAAACCGATGCTTCCCACATGGTTGTGCCCGTGCAGGATCAGGTCCGCGCCGGCACGTCCGATCATCGCGGTGAACGTCTCCGCATCCTTCAATTCGCGCCCCGGCGAGGCGCCCCCGGGCTGGGGCGGATGATGGATCATGACCACGCGAAACGGCGGTTCGGGCTCGCGGCCCAAGCGTGTCAAAATGGCCTCGACGGTCTCGATCTGAGGGGGGCCGAGCCGGCCGCTCGCGACGAAGGGCTTGGTCGGAATGGCCGACGACACTCCGATGAGGGCGAGCGGACCGCGCCGCCTGAGATACGGAAACACCCCGTCGGTGCCGTCGTCGCCCGAGGTCCAGGCACCGCAGGCCTTCAACAGCCCCTCGAGCGAGCCACGCACATAGGCATCGTGATTGCCCGGAACGAAACTCACCGTGTCCGGGGTGCCGAGCGCTTGGAGAAAGTCCCTGGCCGTCGCCCACTCGCTCGGCAGGCCGATGTTGCACAGGTCCCCCGTGCAGGCGACGTGATCGTGGGGCTGCGTCCGCAGATCGGCCACCAGCGCCGCGAGAATCTCCATGTCGTGGTGCCGGCTGCGCCCGCGCCGCCAGTTCACATAGCCGGTGGCCCGCTTGCTCAGAAGCTGGCGCAGGCGCGGACGGGCGATGGGGCCGACATGCGGATCGGTGAGGTGAGCGAGGCGGAACATCGGTCTCCGTTTCGAAACAGGCGCCCGCCTTCGTCACTCCCGGCTACCGCGTCAAGCCTCGACCCTTTTCGGCCGACGCTTCGATTTCGGGCCGACGCCATCTGATCCGGGGGAACGATCATACAGGTTTCGAGACCCACAGCGTCGTTCCCTAGATAGTCACGCATCTCGCGAAATGCGCCGCCCTGCCCTCCTGCCCAGCGGATCTCGGGCCTGCCCGAGATCCGTCGAGCTTGTGGGGAGGAGTTGGAGGTGGGGGTGGTCGGGCGACCCTCGACGTGCGGAGGCTGGCCAAACCACCCGCACTCCTGACCTCCGCCCACAAGGGGGGAGAGGGACGCGCTCGGCTTGAAGCGGCGTCGCTCCCGCCGCGACGCTCTCACGCATGTGAAGATCGAGCGGCGGGGAAGGACGGGGTGAAGCGGTCCCGGCATGGTTGCGCGGGCAATTCGAACGGCGTTAGACCCTGCGGGACCGGTATGGCTCCCGAGCGGGCGACGTTCGACGGATGCGCCGGCGGCGCAACCGGGCGTGGACGTCTCGGGCACCGACTGGACGGATGGCCGATCCGGCGGCCCGTGGAACCGAGTGAATGAGCCTTCTCAAACGCATCGGCCGGTCTCCACCGGTTCAGAAAAGCCTCGGCTTTGCCGCCTATCACTACCTGCGCCTCGTGCGCGCCACCAACCGCTTCACGGTGGAGCCGGCCGAGCCACACCGGTGGCTCGACGGGCTGTCGCCGTTCATCGCCGGGATGTGGCACGGCCAGCATACGATGATCTCGTTCATGCGCCGGCCGCAGGACCGGATCGCCACGATCATTTCGCGCTCGGCGGACGGCAACATTAACACCATCGCCCTCACCCGGATGGGGGTTCGCGTCATTCGGGCCTCCGGAGCCCGTGGCCGCGCCGTGCGGGACATTCGGGCGAAGGGTGGGGCGGAAGGCCTGCGCGCCATGATCCGCGCCCTGAAGGACGGCGAGAGCGTCGCCTTCAGCGCCGATGTGCCCAAGGTGTCGCGCCGATGCGACGTCGGCATCCTCACCCTGGCACGCTTCTCCGGCCGGCCGATCATTCCCGTCGCGGTGGTGACGAGCCGGCACCTGCGCTTCGACAGCTGGGACAAGGCCTGTTTCGGGCTGCCCTTCGGCAGGGGCGCCATGGTCTTCGGGGAGCCGGTCCTCGTCCCGCGCGACGTCGAACCGGAGGAACTGGAGCGTTTGCGCCAGCGGCTGGAGAACGAAATGAACCGGGTCCACGACCGGGCCTACACCCTCGTCGGTCGCCTCGACCGGGTCGTCGATCCGGTGGCCGGTTCCCTCGCCCTCGGGCCGTTTGCGTGAAGACGCCTCCCCTCACCATCGCCCTCCAGGCCTATCGCTACGGGCTCTATGTGGGTGAGCCGGCGGTGGCCGGCCTGCTGGCCTGGCGCTCGCGCAAGGGCAAGGAAGACCCCGGCCGCCTGTCCGAGCGACGTGGCCTTCCCGGACGAGCCCGCCCCGTCGGGCCCCTGGCCTGGATGCACGGCGCCAGCGTCGGCGAGGTGCTCTCCCTCGTCGGATTGATCGACGGCATGATCGCCCGGGGTTTCAGCGTCCTCGTCACCACGGGAACCCGCAGTGCCGCCGAACTGATCGGCCGGCGCCTGCCGGCGGGCGCGGTGCATCAATACATGCCCCTCGACGCGCCGCGCTGGATCGAGCGCTTCATCGAGCATTGGCAGCCGGATCTGGCGCTGGTGGCGGAATCCGAGATCTGGCCGAACACGGTCATCGCCCTGCACCAGCGCGGCATCCCCCTCCTCCTCGTCAACGGCCGGATGTCGGAACGCTCGTTCAAGGGCTGGGCGCGCTCGCCGCGCACGGCGGAAGCCCTGCTCTCGCGCATCGCCATCTGCCTCGCACAGACCAAGGACGATGCCGAGCGCTTCGAAAGGCTCGGCGCGCCCCGCGTGAGCGTCGCCGGAAACCTGAAATACGATTCGGCCGTGCCCCCGGCGGACGAGCAGCAGCTCGCCTATCTGCGCGACGTCGTCGGCGACCGGCCGGTCTGGGTCGCGGCCAGCACCCATCCGGGCGAGGATGCCATGGTGGCCGAGGCCCACGCGACCCTCAGGACACGACTGCCGAACCTCCTGACCATCGTCGTGCCGCGCCATCCCCACCGTGGCGGGGAGGTCGCGGAATGCGCCGCCGCCGTCGGCCTGCGGAGCGCCCTGCGCTCGCGTGGCGGCCGCCCCCATGGCGGCGTCGATCTCTACGTCGCCGATACGCTCGGGGAACTGGGCCTGTTCTATCGCCTCGCACCTCTGGTGTTCCTCGGTGGCTCGATGACGCGGCGTGGCGGCCAGAACCCGATCGAGCCGACCCGCCTCCACGCGGCGATCCTGCACGGGCCGAACGTCCAGAACTTCGCCCAGGTCTATCGCGCCCTCGACGAGGCCGGTGGGGCGATGATGGTGGCGGATGCCGGGGAGCTGGCGGCCGCCGTGGGCGACCTCCTCCACGACACGCCCCGATCCCGCGCCATGGCGGAGGCCGGCAACGCCGCCCTGCGGCCGTTCGAAGGGGCGGTGGAGCGAACCCTCGCGATTCTCGATCCCTTCATCGCCCAGATGAAGCTCGCGGCCATGGCCGGCTCCTGATGCGGCCCCCGGCCTTCTGGGATGCCCCCGGTCATCCCCTCGGCCGGTTCCTGGCACCCCTTGGGCATTTCTATGGCTCGCGCGTCGCCGCCCGCATGGACCGCGCTGGCGAGCGGGCGGCATGCCCCGTCATCTGCATCGGCAACTTCACCCTGGGCGGGGCGGGCAAGACCCCCACGGCTCTCGCTGTGGCGGCATTGCTGAGGAAAATCGGGGCGGAGCCCGCCTTCCTGACCCGTGGCTATGGCGGGCGCCTGGCCGGCCCGGTGGCGGTGGATCCGACCCGGCACACCTCTCTGGACGTGGGAGACGAGCCGCTTCTCCTCGCCCGTGGCGCCCGCACGATCCTCGCCCGTGACCGGCCCGAAGGGGCGAGGCTCTGCCGGGCTCTCGGTGCCGATGTGGTGGTGATGGATGACGGGCTCCAGAATCCGAGCCTCACCAAGGACCTGTCCCTCGCGGTGGTCGATGCGGGTAGCGGTATCGGCAACGGCCTGGCCTTCCCGGCCGGCCCTTTGCGGGCACCGCTCGCGCGGCAATGGCGCCATGTCCACGGCCTCGTCGTCATCGGCGAGGGCGCTCAGGGCGAGGCATTGGCGGTGGAGGCGGCGTCGCGGGGGCTGCCGGTCCATCGGGGCAAGCTGGTTCCGACAGCGCCGACAGCCGTCGCGGGAAAGCCCGTGCTCGCTTTCGCCGGGATCGGTCGACCGCGAAAATTCTTCGAAACCCTGGCCGAGGCCGGAGCGAGCGTCATAGAGACCCGGACCTTTCCGGATCACCATCCCTATCGTGCCGCGGACCTCGCCGCGCTCGCGGCATGGGCCGACGCCCTGGGGGCGATGCTGGTGACGACGGAGAAGGACATGGTGCGCCTGCCGGCGGATTTCGCCGCGAGGGTGACGGCACTGGGCGTCACCCTTCGGTTCGACGACGAGGGGAGCGTCCTCGCCCAGCTGCGCCGCGCGGGCGAGGCGTTCAGCCCGGCGACCGTCCCAGCTCGGCCAGACGCTTCATCACCGCCTCGGGCGTGATGTAGGCCTCCTGCAGTTCGGCGCTCCAGTAGCGAAGGCTGTCGAGGGCGATCGGCTCGCCGGTCACCGCGCAGCGCACGAAACTGCCTGGCTTCACGATGCGCATGGTGCCGTCGCCATACTCCACCGTCGCCTCGCCGGAGGCCTTGCGTTCGAACCGACCCAGCATGTCTCGCCCGCTTCCCAACTGAGACCATCGAAGGAGCGTTCTAGGATCGTGGCGGCGCCATGTCGATGATGTTCGATGGCGCGCGAAAAGGCGTCCGATGGCGCTCGAACAGGGGGTCCGATGGCGCTCGACAGGGGGGTGGCGTTCCTGTTCTAACGGGACGTGAACCCTCCCACCGGATCCGATACGATGACGGACACGATCGGCGCGGACCTCGCGGCTCTGTTCGAGGCGGCCGCGGCTGCTAAGTCCCTGGCCTACGCGCCTTATTCCGACTTCCCCGTCGGCGCCGCCCTGAGGGACGAGCACGGCCGCCTGCATGCCGGCTGCAACGTCGAGAACGCCGCCTACCCCGTCGGCACCTGCGCCGAAGCAGGCGCCATCGCGGCCATGATCGCCGGCGGCGGACGCGCCATAACCGCCATTCTCATCATCGGAAACGGCCCGAATCTGGTGACGCCATGCGGCGCCTGCCGCCAGCGGATCAGGGAGTTCGCCGAACCCGGAACGCCGATCCACATCGCCGGTCCGGAGGGCATCCGCCAGAGCTTCACCCTGGAGGCGCTGCTGCCGGATTCCTTCGGCCCAGACAATCTGCACCGCAAGAACATGCTCGCCGATGCCTGACGCAGCCATCTCGCTCGCCGCCGACACCGTCCGGGGCCACGGTTTTACCGGTCCCTACGTTGCCGCCATCGTCACCGGCACGGGCCTCGGACTCGTCGCCGGAAAGCTCGAAGACCGCCTCTCCCTCGCCTATTCGGAGATTCCAGGCTTTCCCTCTCCCGGCGTGACGGGTCACGGCGGCACCCTCCACACTGGGCGCCTCTCCGGGCGCCGCGTGCTGGTCTTCGAAGGGCGAAGCCATGCCTACGAGACCGGCGACGCCGCCGTCATGAAGGTGCCGCTGGGCGTCGCCAAGGCGCTCGGAGTCCCGCTCCTTCTCCTCACCAACGCGGCCGGATCGCTGGTGGCGCAGGCGGGGCCAGGCAGCCTCGTGGCCCTCAGCGACCACATCAATCTGTCTGGCCTCAATCCTCTGATCGGCGAGACGGGCGATGACCGCTTCGTCCCCATGGTCGGCGCCTACGATGTAGCGGCCCGCAAGACCCTCCACGAAGCGGCGCAGGATTGCGGGATCCCATTGCACGAGGGTGTCTATGCATGGTTCTCGGGCCCCAGCTTCGAGACCCCGGCCGAGATCCGCATGACGGGGCGCCTTGGTGCCGACCTCGTGGGCATGTCGACAGTGCCGGAGGCGATCCTTGCTCGGTTCTTCGATTTGAAGGTCGCGGCGATCTCCGTCGTCACGAACTTCGCCGCCGGAATCGGAGACGGCGATCCGCATCACGACGAGACCAAGCGCGCGGCGGCCGCCGCTGCTTTCGACCTCGCCCGGCTCATCGACGCGTTCGTCGGACGGCTGTAGGGAAGGGCATGATCGTCGATCCCCATCATCCGGACTCCGCCGTTGCCCGGCGCGCCCTTCCCCTCCTCGATCTCACCGATCTCGGCGATTCCTGCTCCGATCCGGCCATTGCGACGCTCTGCGGAAAGGCCCGGGCGAGCGGCGTCGCCGCGGTTTGCGTCTGGCCCCAGCATATCGGGCGCTGCGTCGCGTTGCTGGCCGGTACGCCCGTCCGCATCGCCACGGTGATCAACTTTCCCGCAGGCGGCACGGATATCGAGCGCGCTGTGGAAGATACCGCCGAGGCGCTGCATGACGGAGCGCATGAAATCGATCTCGTCCTACCCTATCGGGCGTTCCTTGCTGGCGACGCGCGGACGCCAACTGACATGATCGCCGCCGTGCGCGAGGTCTCCGGACGCGCGATCCTCAAGGTGATCCTCGAATCCGGAGCGATGCCGGACGTCATGCAGATCACCGAAGCAAGCCAACTCGCCATCGCTGCGGGAGCGGATTTCCTCAAGACCTCAACGGGCAAAAGCGCCGTCTCCGCAACGCCGCAAGCCGCCGAAGCGATGCTCGATGCCATCCGGGACAGCGGGCGACCTGTCGGATTCAAGGTCTCGGGCGGATTACGGACCGTGGCCGATGCCGCCCTGTATCTTGCCATAGCCGACAGGATCATGGGACCGGACTGGGTGGAACCGAAGACCTTCCGCATCGGGGCGAGCAGCCTGCACGATACGCTGACCCAAAGACTCGGGGAGCGCGCCTGATGCTGCCGCAGGAGTTGATCCGGGCCAAGCGGGACGGACGCGTACTCACGGATGGCGAGATCACCGGCTTCATCTCGGGTCTCACTGACGGGCGGGTGACAGAAGGACAAGCCGCCGCCTTCGCGATGGCGGTGTTCTTCCGCGGCCTGTCGCTGCCCGAGCGCGTGGCCCTGACCCGGGCGATGACCCATTCGGGAACGGTGCTCGATTGGGACTTGCCAGGCCCTGTCCTTGACAAGCATTCGACCGGGGGCGTCGGCGATACGGTGAGTCTCGCCCTCGCCCCGATGGTCGCCGCCTGCGGTGGCTACGTGCCGATGATCTCCGGCCGGGGCCTCGGGCATACCGGCGGCACCCTCGACAAGCTCGCAAGCATTCCCGGCTACGACGCCACGCCTGGTCTCGACCGTTTCCGCAGCGTCACCCGTTCCATCGGTTGCGCCATCATCGGACAGACGGCCGATCTCGCCCCGGCGGATCGGCGCCTCTACGCCATCCGCGATGTGACCGGCACGGTGGAGTCCCTCGACCTGATCACGGCGTCTATCCTCTCGAAGAAGCTCGCGGCGGGTCTCGGCGGCCTCGTGATGGATGTGAAGACCGGCTCCGGCGCCTTCATGGCGGAGACCAATGAAGCACGGGCTCTCGCCGAAAGTATCGTCGCCGTCGCCAACGGTGCCGGCCTGAGGACCGTTGCGCTCATCACAGATATGGACGCGCCCCTGGCCTCCAGCGCAGGCAACGCCCTCGAAGTGGCCTATGCCGTGGATTACCTCACCGGTCGCTCCGGCGAACCAGCGTTCCACGCCGTCACCGTGGCGCTTTGCGCCGAGATGCTGGTGCTCGGCGGGCTCGCCACGGACATCGCCGAGGCGTCCCGAAAGGTCGAAGACGCCCGCGATTCCGGACGGGCCGCCGAGATCTTCGGGCGCATGGTTTCCGCGTTGGGTGGCCCTGCCGATTTCATCGAGAAGGCCGACCGGTATCGCCCCGTCGCACCGGTGGTCCGCGCGGTGAGATCTCTCACGACGGGCGTCGTCTCGCAAATCGAGACCCGCGAGATCGGGCTTGCCGTCATCGCACTGGGCGGCGGGCGCACTAGGCCTCAGGACGGCATCGACCCGGCGGTAGGTCTTTCGTCTCTGGCCCGTCCCGGAGATGCCGCCGACCTTCTCGGCATTGTCCATGCCCGCAACGAAACCCAAGCCGATGCCGCCGAAAGAGCTTTGCGGGCTGCTTACCGGATCACACCCAACGCCCCTTTACCGCGACTGGCCATCATCGAGCGGATAGCCTGAAGAGCTCGGCAGCCGGCACGCGCTGTGAAACGACACCGCGCGCGTCCATTCCAGGGATCGACTGGCTTTGCCGACCGATTGCGAAGGTGGAAAGCCGATGTGAGATCGATCCCTCGAACCATCCGCCATCCGACCGGCCGCGATGGGAGAACAAAGAGAGAGGCCCCGGCGGATGAACCCGCCGGGGTCTTTCTACTAGAAGCGGTAGTGTCCGCCGTGGCGATGCCCATGATGGTGATGATGGTGGTGGTGACCCCAGCCATGGTGACGCGGACGCCATCCGTGATGGCCATGACCGCCCCAGCCGTACCCCCGGTGACCGCCCCAGCCATGGCGGTGATGTCCACCCCAGCCATGGTGTCTGCGATGGTGGTGGTGGTGACCGCCCCAGCCATACTGGACTGGGACAATGCCCGTCTGCGCTGGCTCGGCCAAGGCAACGGCCGGAGCAAGCGGTGCCGCCTGAACGATACCCGGCGCGATGCCGATGACGCCGAGGGCGAGTGCTGCGGCTGCGAGCCAACCCCTTGTCCGCTGTGCGAATGCGCGAAACGCCATGTCAGTCTCCGTCGATTGTGACGCCGGGGCGATCCCGGCGCAATGATCGAACGGTAGGAGCGATGGGCTGAACCGCGGATGAGCCACGTCTTCAGGTGACGTTCTGCGGCGGTCCCTCAGGGACGGCGGTAGACCCAGACCCGCGCTGGCGGCAGGTTGAGCCAAACCCGGCTGGACCGGCTGGCCGTGTAGCTGCCCGCATCGCAACGCTCGGGGATCGGCGGCACCACCGCATAGGTGAACTGCACGAAGGGCGAGCCCGCATGCATGAGCGTATGTGTGGCGTTCAGAAGATCGAGACGCTGTTCCAAAGGCTTGGTGAACAGAGGCAGGCTGGAAACGGTAGCCGCAGCCTTCTCGGTGAGAAGGTCGCCGATGGTCTCGCGGATGTTGTAGGCGTCACCGCGCAGGATGGTGGCGCGTGGAAAGCGCTTCTGCAGCAGCTTGCAGAAATCCGGATTGTACTCGACTAGGACAAGCCGCTCCTGCTCGATGCCACGACGTATCAGGGCCTCGGTGACGGGACCGGTACCGGGACCGAGCTCGATGACGGGGCCGGGCACGCGGGGGTCGACGTAGGACGCCATCATGCGGGCAAGCATCTTACCCGACGGCGTTACCGAGCCGGTGACAAGCGGCCGCTCGAACCAAGATCGCAGGAAACGCGCCTCATCTTCCAGCGGCTCCCGCCGTTCACGGACCGATCCGGTGGCGGCATAGGCTTTAGCACTGGGTCGATGGAGCGGAGGCAAGATCCAATGTCCTCAGATCACGCATGGGGAGTTAAGGCTAGACGACGAAAGCCAGTGCCCGTCAAGGTCGAAGCTCAGCATAGGGCGGGAGCAACGCGTCGTGCTACTGGCGACGATGCAGCGCCGCCACAGCCACAACGGGAGCCAGGCCGTTTCGATCCGCCGCCTGTGAGATCGCGGAGCGTCACGACCGCGCAACGCCGCTCAACCCATCGAAGAAATCGCGGACCTTGGAGAAAAACCCCGCACTTTCAGGGTGGTTCTCGTCTGATGCCGTGCTGGTGAACTCCTGAAGCAGTTCACGCTGACGCTTCGACAGGTTCTGAGGCGTCTCGACGAACACCTGAATATAAAGATCGCCGACATCGCGGGACCGAAGAACCGGCATGCCCTTGCCCTTGATCCGGAACTGCTTGGCTGTCTGCGTGCCTGCCGGGATGCGGACTTCGGTCTGCGATCCGTCGATTACGGGCACGGTGATCTCCCCAGACAGGGCAGCGGTGACCATCGAGATCGGGACGCGGCAAAACAAGTCGGCACCATCCCGCTGAAAGAACGTGTGCGGCTTGATCGAGAGAAAGACGTAGAGGTCGCCGGCAGGGCCACCGCGCAGGCCGGTCTCGCCCTCGCCGGCCAGACGGATCCGCAGGCCGTCATCGACGCCGGCCGGTACGTTGATGGAAAGCGTGCGCTCCCGAGTGACACGGCCTGCGCCGGAACAATTGCCGCACGGGTTGTCGATGATCTCACCGCGTCCGTGACAGGCCGGGCACGTACGCTCGATGGCGAAAAACCCTTGCGCCGCGCGCACGCGACCGTAGCCGCCGCAAGTCTGACACGGCTTGGGCTTGGAGCCGGCTTTCGCACCGCTGCCGGAGCAGACCTCACAGGTGACGGCGGTGGCCATCGTGATCGTCTCGGTCTTACCGGCGAACGCATCCTCGAGGGAGATCTCGAGATTGTAGCGCAAATCCGCACCACGTTCGCGTGTCGAGCCACCACGACCACCGCGCGCACCGCCAGCGCCGCCCGCACCACGGCCGTCGCCGAAGAAATTGTCGAAAATGTCCGACATGAAGTCGCCGAACTCGTTCCCGAATCCTGGGCCGCCGGCTCCGCCCTGCTGGAATGCGGCATGGCCGAAACGGTCATAGGCCGCACGCTTCTGCCCGTCGGTGAGCGTCTGGTAGGCTTCGTTGACTTCCTTGAACTTGAGTTCGGCCTCGGCGTTCCCGGGGTTACGATCCGGGTGGTAGGCCATGGCGAGCTTGCGGAAGGCGACCTTCATCTCACCGTCTGTCGCAGTCTTGGAGACGCCCAGAACCTCGTAATAGTCCCGCTTCGACATACCCGCCCTCAACGTCCCCCGGCGCGCCCGCCTCTACGGAGGGCCACACCGTCATCCCACCAGACATGACGAGGGACCGGATCGCTCCGGTCCCCTCCTTCTCTAAGACGAGCGTTATGCCCGCTTCTTCTGGTCCTTGTCATCGACTTCCTGGAAGTCGGCATCGATGACGTCGTCCTTCTTCGCCTCGTGGCCCTCGCTACCCTCAGCCCCGCCTTCGGGCGTCTGGCTGCTCGCAGCGTACATAGCCTCGCCCAGCTTCATCGACGACTGCATCAAATCCGTAGTGCGTGACTTGATGACCTCGACGTCGTCACCCTCCAGAGCCGTACGAAGAGCGGTCATGGCGGTCTCGATCGCAGCCTTGTCATCGGCCGAGACCTTGTCGCCATACTCCTTCACCGACTTCTCGGTGGCGTGGATCAGGCTTTCGCCCTGGTTCTTCACCTCGACCAACTCACGACGCTTCTTGTCCGCCTCGGCATTGGCCTCGGCATCCTTCACCATCCTATCGATGTCGGCATCCGACAGGCCGCCCGAAGCCTGAATGCGGATCTGGTGCTCCTTGTTCGTCGCCTTGTCCTTGGCCGTCACGTTGACGATGCCGTTGGCGTCGATGTCGAAGGTTACCTCGATCTGCGGCATGCCGCGCGGGGCGGGCGGGATGCCCATCAGATCGAACTGGCCGAGCATCTTGTTGTCAGCCGCCATCTCACGCTCACCCTGGAAGACGCGGATGGTGACAGCGTTCTGGTTGTCTTCGGCCGTCGAGAAGGTCTGCGACTTCTTCGTCGGGATCGTGGTGTTGCGGTCGATCAAACGGGTGAAGACGCCGCCCAGCGTTTCGATGCCGAGCGACAACGGGGTCACGTCGAGAAGCAGCACGTCCTTGACGTCGCCCTGGAGCACACCGGCCTGAACCGCAGCGCCGATAGCCACGACCTCATCCGGATTGACGCCCTTGTGGGGCTCCTTGCCGAAGAAGGATTTCACGACTTCCTGGATCTTCGGCATGCGGATCATGCCGCCGACCAGAACCACCTCGTCGATCTCGGAGGCCGAAACGCCGGCATCCTTGAGCGCCTTGCGGCAGGGCTCGATTGTGCGCTGGACGAGGTCGTCCACGAGGCTCTCGAACTTGGCGCGAGAGAGCTTCAGCGCCAAATGCTTCGGCCCCGTCGCATCGGCCGTGATGTAGGGCAGGTTGATCTCGGTCTGCGTCGCCGAGGACAGCTCGATCTTCGCCTTCTCGGCTGCCTCCTTGAGGCGCTGGAGGGCGAGCTTATCCTTCGTCAGGTCGATGCCCTGTTCCTTCTTGAACTCGGAGGTCAGGTACTCGACGACGCGATTGTCGAAGTCCTCGCCACCAAGGAAGGTGTCGCCATTGGTGGACTTCACCTCGAACACACCGTCACCGATTTCCAGGATCGACACGTCGAAGGTGCCGCCGCCCAGATCGTAGACCGCGATCGTACCGGTCTTCTTCTTGTCGAGGCCGTAGGCTAGAGCAGCCGCCGTCGGCTCGTTGATGATGCGCAGCACTTCGAGGCCGGCGATCTTACCAGCGTCCTTGGTGGCCTGACGCTGGGCGTCATTGAAGTAGGCGGGAACCGTGATGACGGCCTGCGTCACCGGCTGGCCGAGATGCGCCTCGGCGGTCTCCTTCATTTTCTGAAGCGTGAAGGCCGAAATCTGCGAGGGGGAATACTTCTTGCCGTCGGCCTCGACCCAGGCATCGCCGTTGTCGCCGCGGACGATCTTGTAGGGCACGAGACCCTTGTCCTTTTGCGTCATCGGATCGTCGTAGGTGCGGCCCACGAGACGCTTGATGGCGAAGAACGTGTGTTCGGGATTGGTGACCGCCTGGCGCTTGGCCGGCTGGCCGACGAGACGCTCGCCGTCGTCGAGGAAAGCGACGATGGACGGCGTGGTGCGCGCGCCTTCCGCGTTTTCGATGACTTTGGGCTGCGTGCCTTCCATGACGGCCACGCAGGAATTAGTGGTGCCCAGATCGATGCCGATTACTTTACCCATGGCGGGATCCCTCTCATGTCATTTGGTCAAGCAGACCGCCGAGCCCCGAAGCGGCCCGGCCCATGGCGGTGAAGAACGAAAGATTGTGAGAGCGGAATTCGAACCAGCCGAAGCGCCTGAAACGCGCTCATCCAGGTCTTAATCCCGCGTCCCGCCGGATATAAGAAGGGTGATGCGGAGCCGCAAGGCGAAGCACCGCGAACGGCCACGCCGATCCTATCTCCCTCGCCGACCAAGACTTTTGCGTCTGGAATGGCCGGCAGCCGGCGCCTTGGATCTCAAAAATGTTGCAGGGACGCCACGTCAGCGCCATCGATCACATGCTAGGTTCGAGCATGGAAGACCAGCTTTCGGACCGTCAACGCGGATCGAAGGCAGGCTCGCCTTACGAAGCCTCAGCCCCAGATATGATACCCGCTTTCGAAGAAGCTGATGCGAGAACGAGAGCCCGCTGCACGTTCACTGTTCACCGGTCCGGTGCTGCGAGTTCCAGAGGCATGAAAGACCTGATGCGTCCGTCCCGAGGCCTACGCCTGCTCCCCGCCCTTCTCGTCCTGCCCCTCGTCGCCCTCCCGGCGCACGAAGCAGACGCGCAGAATTTTTTCGAGGAGCTGTTCGGCATCGGCAAGGCGGCCAAGCCTCCGGTGCCACCTCGCGGTGTGCCTCCGACCGGATCGCCTCAGCCTGGGACGCTGCTGCCGCCGGGCGCTTCGGGAGAACCTGCGCCGGAGACTCCGAAGGCTGCTCCGGCTCCCCTGCGACCCGTCGTTCTCAAGACGCCGACCGATGACAACATTCTCGGCCAGGAACTCATGCTGAACGGCCTGACCGGCAGCCTCAAGATCGACAGAGCCGGCGGCGCGGCAACGGCACGGATCACGCTGCCCGGCACCAAGGTTTCGCAGCCGAACGAGACCTGCAAGGTTCCGCTCTCGGGCGGATCGCCGATCTCCCTTTCCTCAGAGGGTCGTCCTCAGGGCGTGGCGCGCTACGAGATCGCGGGCGGTGAATGCCCGCTCCGGTTCGAGATCCTGGAAGGCAGCGTGCTGGTTACGCCGCTGGGCAGCAACCGGGTCTGCAGTTTCACGGCCGCCGATTGTGCCACCACGCCGGTCGGCCTGTGGGGGCCTGCTGCCGCGACGCTGATTCCCCGCTCCGCGGAATTCGATTCCGGACGAGGCGTCGCCGACAAGGCGGTTCGGGACAATTACAAGGTCATGACCCAGCGCGCCCGCGGGCAGGACGTCCGCACCATCGTCACCGAACAGGCGGCTTTCTCCTCAGACCGGGAGCAGACCTGCCGGACCTATGCCCGCGAGGGCGCCCATGGTTTCTGCAACGTGCGTTTCACCGAGGCCCGCGCCCTTTCCCTTGCCGCGCGTCTCGGTGCCAGCACGGCAACACCGACCGCGAGCACGACGCTTCGGCCGCGCAAGCCGAAGCCGGCGGTCGAAGGGATGAACCCGGACAGCGACGGCTCGCCAATCGGGGAATGACCCCCTCAAGCCGGTCCGTCAGGCCCGGCCTGCGCTGAAGGATAACATCGCTGGATCGATGCCATTGCTTCGCAAGGTACGCTCGTACTTGGTGTCGAGCGCAGAATTGAAGATCATGGCCGGATCGGCCGGACAGTTGAGCCAGCCATTTGCGAGGATCTCGTTCTCGAGCTGCCCGGCTTGCCATCCGGCATAGCCGAGGGCGAGCACCGCGCTCGCGGGTCCGGCACCGTTTGCGATGGCACGCAGGATTTCCACCGTGGCGGTGAGGCAGATCCCGTCGTCGATGATGAGTGTCGATTGGTCTATGTGAAAATCGTCGGTGTGGAGCACGAAACCGCGCTTGGCATCCACCGGACCGCCCATAAGCACGGGAATATGGCCGACCCTCTCGCGCAAGCGGATCGCATCGTCCTCGCTGGCGATATCGAGCTGAATCAGGAGATCCGGCATGTTCAGATCGTTGGCCGGCTTGTTGAGGATGATTCCCATCGCGCCGTCCGCCGAATGAGCACAGAGATAGATCACCGATCTTGCGAAGCGCTCGTCCGTGAGGCCGGGCATCGCCACCAGGAACTGGCCGTCGAGATAGGCGGAATCCGGATCTTGTCGCATTGCATCATGCTACCTGGGTGGGCTGGCTTGTCCAGCGCGGACTCGCTGAGGCTGAGGGTGGCCACCTCTCCATTCTGCTTTGATCGGGTCGCGACCCGCAGAAGGAATGTGGACGGCGCCCGCTTCTACGAGGCCCTCCTCGACACACCCATGGGCTCGGGGTAGACCCTTCACGCCCACCGGGGGCCATCATGGCGCCGTTGGTCCATGGGGCCACGCGCGGTAACGAGAACCGGTCCTCAAGACCGGGCATGGGCTCCAGGCGATCTGAGGAGACGACGACGGATGACGATCCAGGTTGGCGACCACCTTCCCCAGGTGACCTTTCGCGTGAGCGGCGCCGGGGGCCCCGAGGCGAAGACCACCGACGACATCTTCAAGGGGCGCCGCATCGTCCTGATCGGCGTGCCCGGCGCATTCACGCCGAGCTGCCACCGCAATCATCTGCCCGGCTTCGTCGAGAAGCAGGAAGAGATCAAGGCACGCGGCGTCGATGCCGTCGCCGTCACTTCGGTCAACGACGTGTTCGTACTCGAAGCCTGGCAGAAAGCCAGCAACGCCGACGGAATCGAGTTCCTCGCCGACGGCAATGCCGAGTTCGCCAAGGCCATTGGCCTCGACATGGACGGTGCGGGGTTCGGGCTCGGCCCGCGCTCGAAGCGCTATTCCATGCTGGTGGATGATGGCGTGGTGCGCGTCCTGAACGTCGAGGAATCCCCGGCCAAGACCGAGATTTCCGGCGTCGACGCCCTGCTCAAGGTCATCTGAACGGTCACATGTCGCAGGGCCGCGGCATTGCAGTCTCGTCGAACAGCCGGCTGAGAGCGACCACGTCCGCGTGGTTGCCAGATACGAGATCGGTGATGTCGCCAACGAGTAGCGCTTTGGTATGGCGGCAGGCGACGCCGTAGCGTCCAGCCATGCAAGTGCAGCGCAGACGCGGGCCGCTTGGGCGGTCCTCCAGTGTCACCGCGTAGAGTGCGCCACGACTTCCCCGCACGGAAAACCGCATCGCCGCGATCTGCGGGCCGGGCGCGCCGAACGATCGCGTTTCCCGCTCGACATAGCCGGCCGGCAGTTGCGTGATCGGGAGATGGATCGCCCTCGCTAAGGCGGTGATATCGGGCGCGCCATGCTCCCTTGCCGCCGCCAGGGCGATCTCCGCGCAGGCATAGGCGTCCTCGCCCGCATCGTGGTGCTCGAAGCGGATACCGAGCCGGGCGGCCACCTTGCCGAGGCCGCAACCTTCCGATGCGGGAAACACTCTTCGCGCGATCTGAAGGGTGCAGAGCGAAGCGAAGGCCGGAACTGCCATGCCATAGGTGTGGAGCGAGGCGCGTAGCACGCCCAAGTCGAACCCGGCGTTATGGGCGAGGACCAGCCCAGACGAGAGGTCGGGTAGGAACTCCGCCATCACGTCCGGGAATTCCGGTTTCTGCCGGACATCCGCTGGCAGAATACCGTGGACCCGGATGTTGCCCGGAGAAAACCGCATCTCGCGCGGGCGGATCAGGCGTGATTCACGTCGCACCACCGCGCCACCCTCGATCCAGGCGAGGCCAACCGCGCAGGCGCTGTCGCGCCTTTCATTGGCCGTCTCGAAGTCGATGGCGAGCGTGATCACGCCGTCTCCACCATGGCGAGCCAATCTTCTTCGCTCACGACCTTGACCCCATGCTTCTCGGCGTCCTTCAGCTTGGAGCCCGCCCCCGGCCCAGCGACGACGAGGTCGGTCTTGGCCGAGACGGAGCCCGAAACCTTGGCACCGAGACGCTCGGCCGTCGCCTTGGCCTCGCTTCGGGTCATGCGCTCCAGGGAGCCGGTGAAGACCACGGTCTTGCCGGCGAAGGCCGTTGCGGTTGCCGCCGCCGCCATCGGCTCGGTCTTCACCTCTTGGATCAGGGCATGGACCGCATCGGCATTGTGCGGTTCGGCAAAGAACGCGATGAGGGAATCCGTGGCGACGGGACCGATCTCGCCATCGTCGGCGAAGAGACGATAGGCATCGCCGGGACGCTGCTCGCGGGCGCGGCTCACAGCCGCTTCCACGGCGGCCTCGTCGCCGTAATGGGCGATCAGGTTCGCACGCTGCGCCGTAGTCGGACGCCGACCCGTCGCGACCTCGCCGCCTTCCACCTCGCCCGAGAAGCCGAATTCGAGCAACCGGTCCCGCGTCGTCGGGCCGACCCTCGGTACCGCCGAGAGTTCGAGCCAGTCCGGTCCGGCCTGAGCGGCGGCAGCGGCGGCAAGGGCCTGCATCAGGCTCGGCATATCCGGAAAGCGTTTGGCCAAGGCCTTGGCGGTGGACTCACCAATGTGGCGAATCCCGAGGGCGAACAGGAACCGGTTGAGGGCCAAGCTGCGGCGCTCGTCGATGGAGGCCAGCAGGTTCTTGATCGCCTTGTCCTCGTCGTCACCCTTCTTCTTCGCCTTCTTCGGCGGTGGCTCGCCCTCGGCGCGGCGTTCGGCCGAGAGCGCTTCGCGACGGGCGACGATGGCCTCCTTCAACGGCGCGAATTCCAGGCGGAACAGGTCGGCGGGCTGCTTGATGAGCCCGGCCTCGAACAGCACCTCGATATAGGTCTGGCCGAAGCCTTCGAGATCGAAGGCGTTGCGCGAGACGAAATGCTTCAGGCGCTCGAGTCCCTGCGCCGGGCAGATGAGTCCACCAGTGCAGCGGCGTACCGCGTCGCGCTGTCCGGTGCGCGGATTGACCTCGCGGACGGCGCGGCTGCCACAAGCGGGACAGGTCTCCGGAAAGACATAGGGCGTCGCATCCGGCGGTCGCCGCGCAAGATCGACATCCATCACCTTCGGGATCACGTCGCCGGCGCGCTGGACGACGACCGTATCGCCGACGCGGATGTCTCGCCCGTCGCGGATCGGCTCACCGTCGCCGCCGACGCCCTGAACGTACCCTTCGTTATGGAGGGTCGCATTCGAGACAACGACGCCGCCCACCGTTACGGGCTTTAACCGCGCGAGCGGATTCAACGACCCGGTCCGGCCGACATTGATCTCGATGGCCTCCAGGATCGTGAAGGCCTTCTGCGCCGCGAACTTATGCGCCAGCGCCCAACGCGGGCTGCGCGAGACGAAGCCGAGCCGGCGCTGCAACGCGAGATCGTCGACCTTGTAGACGATGCCGTCGATGTCGTAGCCGAGACCGGCGCGATCCTCCTCGATGGCGCGGTAATGCGCCAGCATCGCATCCGCGTCGGCACAAAGCACCGTGCGGTCGTTCACCGCGAATCCCCATGAGGCGAAAGCGGCGATCATCCCATGCTGCGTCGTCTCCGGCATCTCCGACATCTCGCCCCAGGCGTAGGCGAAGAATTTCAACGGTCGCGAGGCGGTGATCCGGGAATCGAGTTGGCGAAGTGACCCGGCCGCCGCATTGCGCGGATTGGCGAAAAGCGACTTTCCCGCCGCTTCCTGGCGAGCGTTGATGGCGGCGAAATCCGCGTGCGAGAGATACACCTCGCCGCGCACCTCGCAGATCTCCGGCCAGCCCATCCCCTCCAGCGTCTCGGGAATGCCCGAGACGGTTCGCGCATTGGCGGTCACATCCTCTCCAACCTCGCCGTCGCCGCGCGTAGCCGCCGAGACAAGCCTGCCTTCGACGTAGCGCAGAGAAAGGGACAAGCCGTCGATCTTCGGCTCGGCGGTGAAGGCGAGCGGCTCATCGGGCAGGTTGAGGAAGCGACGGACGCGGCCTACGAAATCGTGGACCTCCTCGTCCGCAAAGGCATTGCCCAGCGACAACATCGGCACCGCGTGCCGGACCTTGGCGAATTTTTCCGAGGCCTTTGCGCCGACGGAGGCGCTTGCCTGTCCGGTACCGGCGAGATCGGGGAAGCGGGCCTCGATCGTCTCGAGGCGACGCCGGAGGGCGTCGTATTCCGCATCCGTGATCTCGGGCGCATCCTCTCCATGATAGAGCCGGTCGGCCTCCGCGATCTGCTCCGACAGGGCAGCGTGCTCGGCGCGAGCCTCCTCGGCACTCATGGCATCGATCGGGTCGGGCAAGGCGGAAGCTGGCATGAACGCGTTTCACGGCTTTGGGTGGGGCGCCGTGGGCTTTACCACATCCGGGCGGGGCGACGGGAGGCCCCGGAGATGCGCCGCGACGGTACGGCGGATAGGTAACCTTCGGCGGTAGTCATACGAATGGAAAAGGCGGTCTCGCGCGAACGTGTGGCCGGGCCACCCCATTTCGTCCTCTCGCTCGCCTACCTGAGGGCGAAGACTTACTCGCTGACGGACCCTGATGCCTGCCAAACCCGCTTTCTCCGCTCCCTGGCATGACCGCGCCGGCCGCGTTTCGGGCCTGAAACTCGCGACATTCCTGTTCGCGCTGGCGCCGGGGATCTGGCTCGCCGCCGCCTATGGGTTCGACGCCCTTGGGCCGAAGCCGATCACGGCCCTCATCCACAGCACAGGAGAGTGGGCGGTGCGCTTCCTGCTGCTGTCGCTGGCGGTGACGCCGCTGCGGCGGATCGCGAACTATGCCAAGCTCATCCTGGTCCGGCGCATGCTCGGCCTCACCGTCCTCGCCTACGGGCTGGTCCATCTCAGCCTCTACATCGTCGACCAGAATTTCATCCTGTCGAAGGTCGTGAGCGAGATCGTCTCGCGGTTCTACCTCACCATCGGCTTCGTGGCTCTGCTGGGCCTTGCCGTCTTGGGGATCACCTCCACGGACGGGATGATCCGCCGTCTCGGTAAGGCTTGGCCGCGCTTGCATAAATCCGTCTACGTCATCGCGGTGCTCGGCCTGTTCCACTATTTCCTTCAGGCCAAGATCGACGTGTCGGCGCCGGTCTACTGGACGGGCCTGTTTCTTCTGCTCATGGGGTGGCGGGAAATGCAGCGCTTCCGCCTGCCGATGAACGCGATCACCCTGCTCGGCCTCGCCATCGCGGCCTCCCTCGTCACCGCCCTGGTGGAGGCGGCGTGGTATGGGTTCAAGAGCGGCGTGCCTGCCAGCGCGGTGCTCGGAGCCAACCTCGAATTCTACGATGGCCTGCGCCCGGCCTGGTGGGTGCTCATCAGCGGCATCGCTCTGCCGCTGCTCAACCTCATGCGGCCCGCCATGAGTGGGGGCGGCAAGGGCAGGCCTGTCTCCCACCAGTCCGGGCGGCAAGCGGTCCAGGCGCGCTGAGTGCTTGCGACAGGCGAATCCCTCGCGCACAAGCTCAGCACCGTCTCGGTGAGTGGGCGTTTCGAACGCAAGGGAATTCCAGCGATGCGTGTCAGGCTTCTTGGAGCGGCTCTCGTCCTGACAGCCCTTCTGCCGTCCTTCGCCATGGCGGAATGCGTGAAGGCCATGCCGCCGGACCCGGCGACACGCCCGACGAAGCCGACCGCGCCCGCGAAGCCCGCCTGCCTCGACGCCAAAGGCGGATGCCCCGGCTGGGAGGCCTACACGTTCAACGACACGGTGAAGGCCTACAACCTGCAAATCGCGGCCTATCGTCCCCTGGCCGAGGCCTATGTGAAGGCGCTGAACGCCTATGTGAAAGCGAGCAGCGACTACGCGCAGTGCGAGGTGAAGGCGCTGCAATAGGGGGCGTCTTCGCGGACCCGTGACGCCCTCCCTCGCTTGACCCTCTCCGGGTGCGATGCCACAGCCTGCGGCATCGCCAGCGCCAGACAGGATGTCCGATGTCCGCTCCCCTCGACCTTCTCGTCCTCGGCAACGCCATCGTCGACCTGATCGCGCGGACGGATGAGAAATTTCTCGAACAGCAGGGCGTCCCCAAGGGCGCCATGCAGCTCATCGACGAGGACCGGGCGGAGAGCCTGTTCTCGGTGATGGGACCGGCCACCATCGTTTCCGGCGGCTCTGGCGCGAACACCGCGGTGGGCGCGGCTCTCCTCGGCGCGAAGACCGGCTTCATCGGCAAGGTCCGCGACGACGAGCTCGGCGGCCTTTTCGCCCATGATCTCAAGGCGACGGGCGTCTCCTTCGCGGTGCCGGCCGCGTCGGAAGGACCGGCCACGGCGCGCTGCTTCATCCTGGTGACGCCGGACGGCGAGCGCACCATGAACACCTATCTCGGTGCCTGCCAGGGCCTGTCGCCGGCCGATGTGGACGAGGCCACCGTGGCGAGTGCCCGCACCGTCTATCTCGAAGGTTATCTCTGGGACCCGCCGGCGGCCAAGGAGGCGTTCCGCAAGGCCGCCAAGATCGCCCACAATGCCGGCAACGCCGTCGCACTGACTTTGTCCGATGCGTTCTGCGTCGGCCGCTATCGCGAGGAGTTCCTGGGCCTCATCCGTGACGGAAGCATCGACATCCTGTTCGCCAATATTGGCGAGTTGAAGAGCCTCTACGAGACGGACGACGAAGAAGCGGCCCTCAAAGCTTTGCGTGACGAGCGCAACCAGCGCGGCATGCATCTCCTCGGTCTCGTCACCCGCTCCGCCGAGGGCGCGATGGTGGTGAAGGGCGGCGAGATCCGCTCCATCGAGGCCTCACCGGTGCATGAGGTGGTGGATACGACCGGCGCCGGGGACCTGTTCGCGGCAGGTTTCCTCGCCGGCCACGCCCGCGGCCTCGACAACGTGTCGAGCGCCCGGCTCGGAGCGCTGGCGGCGGCAGAGGTGATCCAGCATATCGGCGCCCGGCCGCAGCACGACCTCGTGGCCCTGGCCAAGGCGCGCGGACTCCTCTGAAACCACCGCCATCGGACCCCCCTTTCGACCGCCATCGGACGCGATTTCCCACGAAGCAGCGAATGGGTCCGATTCCGGTGCAAAAGACCCGCGAAAGCGGGCCTGCGAGGCTCAGCCGAGCAGCCGCTCGAACAGCGATCTGACCTCGGCGCGGCGTTCATCGAGTTCCGCCGCCAGGGTCGCGGCATCGGGCAGGCCCATGGCGATGGCGAGCCGCGTCAGCGCCACCGAGGCGCCCGCCTTCGAGTCCGCCTCGCCCATGAGACGCTGCCAATGGAGCGCATCGTCGAAGAGGCGATAGGCCTCGCCGAGCCGTCGCGCCTCGTTCACCGGCAGAAGGCCCCGATTACCAGTCTCGGCGAAGACGGAGGATGCATCGAGGCCGATGAGACCGGGATGGCGCTCGGCATGGGCCAGGGTGAGGGCCTGGGCCATGAAGTCGAGATCGAGCAATCCGCCGGGCGCCAGCTTGAGATCGAGCGGCCCGGAGAATCCTTTCTCGCTGGCCACGACCCGGCGCATGTCGCGCACCGCGCGATAGACCTCCGCCGCCTCGCGCTTCAGCCCGACGATGGTCCGGATCTGCCCCATCACCTCGTCGCCGAGACTCCGATCCCCGGCGACGACCCGGGCGCGGGTGAGCGCCATGTGCTCCCATAGATCGGCCTCCCCCTGCTGATAGGGGAGGAAACTCCGGACCTGCACCGCCACGGGCCCCTGCCCGCCGCCCGGACGCAGGCGAAGGTCGACCTCGTAGAGACCGCCGCGCCGGGTCAGCGCGGTCAGCGCCGCGACGAGGCGTTGCGTCAGCCGGTTGTAGGCCATCACCGCGTCGATCGACTTCGGCCCGAGGCTGGTCCGGTTTTCCGCATCGAAATCGTAGAGCACGACGAGGTCGATATCGGATTCCGCCGTCATCTGGTTGGCGCCGAGCCGCCCGAGGCCGAGGACGACACAGCGCCCGCCGGGCACATCCCCATGTTCGGCGAAGAACTGGCCCGACACCGCCTCGAGGCTCGCCTCCACCACGGCGTCGGCGATGCCGGCATAGGCCCGCCCCGCCGCCTGCGGCGACAGGATGCCCGTGAGCAGCCGCGCCCCGGTGACGAAGCGCAACTGCCGCGCCGCGTCCCGGCTGCGGTCGAGGAAATCCTCGTAGGCCGCCGGTTTGCCGACCAGCCCGCGATACTGCGCCGCGATGTCCTCGGCATCCACCTTCGGCACGACGAAGGCCGGGTCGATGACCGTGTCGAGGACATGGGGGCTGAAGGCGACGGTCTCGGCCAGGCGCGGCGCGCTTCCCAGCAGGTCGGCGAAGAGCAGGCGCAAACGGTCGTTCGAACGCAGGATGGTGAGGAGTTCCACCGCCGCCGGCATGCGCGCGAAGGCGCGGTCGAGGGTATCCAGGGCCACATCGGGGTTCGGCGTGCCGCCGAGCGCTTGCATCAAGGCCGGGACGAGTTCGGTGAGGACCTCGCGGGCACGCGCCGTGCGGACGGCGGGGCGACGACCGAAATGCCAACCGCGCACGGTCTCGGCCACGCGCTCGGGATCGGAAAAGCCCAGGGTTCGGAGAGTGGCGAGGGTCGCGGGATCGTCGTCCGTCCCGCTGAAGACGAGATTCCCCACCGATGAGGACAGGTCCGGTTCCGCCTCGAACAGCAGCGCGTAATGCGCCTGCACCCGCCGGGCGTGGTGCATGAGTTCCGCCTCGAACGCCTCCGCATCGGCGAAACCGGCAAAGCGCGCGAACGCCTCGACCCCGGCGGCATCCATCGGCAGACGCTGAGTCTGCTCGTCGTTCACCATCTGCAGGCGATGCTCGACGGTACGCAGGAAATCGTAGGCTTGGCCCAGTTCGTCGCGCGCGGTGCCGTCGATCCAGCCTTCCTCGGTGAGCGCCGCCAGCATCTCGATGGTGCGGCGGCCGCGCAGGTCCGGCCGTCTCCCGCCGAAGACGAGTTGCTGGGTCTGGACGAAGAACTCGATCTCGCGGATGCCGCCGCGCCCGAGCTTGATGTCGTGTCCGGCGACCGCGATCGTATCGTGCCCGCGCACGGCATGGATCTGGCGCTTCATGGCATGGACATCGGCGATGGAGGCGAAGTCGAAATACTTGCGCCAGACGAAGGGCCGCAGGCCGGCCAGGAAGTGTTCGCCCGCATCGATGTCACCGGCGATCGCGCGCGCCTTGATATAGGCGGCACGCTCCCAGTTCTGGCCGAGATTCTCGTAGTAGAGATAGGCGGAGTTTAGCGAGATGGCCGTCGGCGTCGATCCGGGATCGGGGCGCAGGCGATAATCGACGCGGTGAACGTAGCCATCGGCGGTACGCTCCTGCAGCAGCTTGGCGATTCCCTGCGCGAGTTTGGAGAAGAACGGCGTCGGAGCCAGTCCTTCCTTCAACCGCGCGATATCGGGATCGAAGAACACGACGAGGTCGATATCGCTGGAATAGTTGAGCTCGCCGGCCCCGAGCTTGCCGAGGCCAAGGATGACGAGGCCGGATTTGAGCTGCGGGCTCGCGACGTCATGGGGGTGAAACCGCCCGGCCTCGGCTGCCTGCAACAAGAGAGCTTCGGCTGCCGCATGAACGGAGGCATCGGCGAAATCGGAGAGCGCCTCGGTCACCGTCGCCAGGGGCCAGAGCCCGCCGATATCGGCCAGGGCCACGAGAAGAGCATGGTCACCGCGGTTGCGTCGAAGCTCGGCGGCGACGGCATCGAGATCGCGGACCTCTCCGCTCTCACCGCGAGCGGCGGATCGCTGCCGGGCGATGAGGTCGGCCACCACGCGTTCGGGCGGCCTCTCCAGCATCGCGGCAACGCGCCCGGGGTCCCGCACCACACGCTGCCAGAGAAAGGGAGAATGGTCGGCGAGGCCGAGAAGCAAAGCTCGTCCCGCCTCGTCGAGATGGCCGAACGAGGCATCGACCTCTCTGAGCCGTGCCGCCGCACGCTCGGCATCCATCAGCACGGGCGCCCTCGTCAGGCGCTGGGTCAACGGCGCTTCCTCGGTCACGTGCTGTCCTTTCCCGGCTCAGCGGGTTCAGCAAAAGCGGGCACTGGTTCTACGTCAGAAAACGCGCGAGACTTCACAAGCCCAAGCTCGTGGTGGAAATCTGACGGATGGCAACCGCCTTGAGCGTCCGTGCCGTCCTGGGAAGCGGACGTTCGTGGGTTGGGCGTTATGTAACATCGCGGTTCGCACAATCGCATTTATGGTTCGGGAAGGCCGGGAATAGTCTTCCCGCCTCCGACAAGAAATAAGTAGTCAGTTTAATCCCTAACTCGCTGCAAATTTATGTAGTAATTTAGTGACAGTCCAATTAGCAACAGTCTATATTACGACACTAACTAAGGTTACTATAAATATTTATTCAATATTATTATCGCGAACTGAAACCTCTATGGCTAACCATGCGTATCAGCGTCGCCGCAAACCTGTGAGCCGCACGTGCATCTCAGGCTGCGAGTAAGGGAGACGACGCAATGGCTACGATCAATGGCGATAACGGCGATAATTTCCTGACCGGCACCGAAGACGAAGACACCATCAATGGCCTCGGCGGCAACGATACGATCGACTCTGTCGATCGTCCCGCCAATATTTTCGCCGGATCCATCGATCCTGTGCGTGATATCGTTCGCGCCGGTTCTGGCGACGACAACGTCACTGGCGGAAAGCTCGATCGGTTGGTCGGCGGCCAGGGTAATGATTTCCTGTCGGTCAATTTCAATTTCAATGGACCGGTTGTCGGCTCGGCAACCCCAATTACGTTGACGCTCGACGAGAACGGTACGGGCAGGGCGTCCGACGGCACCGTCATTTATGGTTTTGAGTCGGTGAACTTCAACCTGTCCGACACGGGCGATAACGTCGTCGATACCGGCAATGTCCGGGCGCAGCTGACGGGTGGAAACGGAAACGACACGCTCACCACGGGCTCGGCAGACGATGTCGTCTATGGCGGCGGCGGTAACAACGTCATCTCGACGGGCGGCGGCAACGATACGATCGGCGGCGGTTCCGGAATCGACACCGTCTTCGGCGGCGACGGCGACGACACGTTCGGCGTCAACGTCTCCACCGATGGCAGTGACCAGGTGAATCTCGGCGACGGCAACGACACCGTCCGGTTCGATCGCGCCGATGGTGGTGCCGGCAACGTGCGCCTGACCTTCACCTCGGCCGAGGTGGGCAACGGCAATACCAACGATGCCGGCAGCCTGACCAACCAGGATGGCGGGCTTGCAGTTCGCGTACAGGCAGAAGATGCCGACGGTAATCTGACCGGTCCCATCTCTCGCTACGACGATGAGGGCATCACCTTCGTGGCCGGAACGCAGGGCATCACCTTCGACGTTCGCGACCTCGTCTCGGGCACTCAGCGTGGCAATACGTTCGAGGGCGTGGTGCTCGGGACCAACGGTGACGATGCGCTGACGTTCTTCCCGCCCTTCCGCGCCGGGCAGGATTTCTACTACAATGCGGGCCAGGGCGACGACACGATCACCGCCGGAACCGGTAACGACTTCCTCGTCGGCGGTGCCGGCAACGACACCATGATCGGTGGCCTCGGCAACGACAGCTACGTCGTCGATTCCCTCGGCGATACGGTGGTCGAAGGCGCCGACGCAGGCACCGACACCGTTCTGTCCTCCATCAGCTACACCCTGTCCGACACCGTCGAAAACCTCACCCTCACGGGTACCGGCGCCATCGACGGAACCGGCAACGCCCTCGACAACAGCATCACCGGCAATATCGCCGATAACCGGCTGGACGGCGGAGCCGGAAACGATCGTCTCACCGGTGGCGGCGGAAGCGATGTCCTTCAAGGAGGCATCGGCGACGATGTCATGCAGGGTGGTGCGGGCGACGACGTCTACGCCGTGGATGGAGCAGGAGATCAGGTTATCGAGTTGGCAGGCGAGGGCAACGATACCGTTCGCTCGTCCGTGAGCTACACTTTGTCGGACAACGTCGAGAACCTCGTCCTCAGGGAAGACGGCGATCTGAACGGTGCCGGCAATGACCTCGACAATCGCATCACCGGCAACGACGGCGACAATCGTCTGAGCGGCGGCGCAGGAGACGATTCACTCGTGGGTCGCGACGGCGACGACACGTTGCTGGGTGGCACGGGAGCCGACGCTATGATCGGCGGCACTGGGAGCGACACCTACGTCATCGACAACGCTGGCGATCGTATCATCGAACAACCGGGCGAAGGCTTCGACACCATTCGATCCACCGTCAGCCACACGATGGAAGCCAACACCGAAAAGCTCGTGCTCTCCGGTACCGATGATCTGACTGCCAACGGCAATGAGATCCGGAACCAGATCTACGGCAATGACGGCGACAACACGATCTACGGCGACGACGGCCGTGATCTCCTTTTCGGCCGTGATGGTGCCGACACCTTCGTGTTCAAGGCCGTCACCGACAGTGACGTCGCGGTGTCCGGACGCGACATCATCAAGGACTTCGACTTCGCCGAGGGCGATCGCATCGACCTCAGTGGGATCGATGCGAACCTCGGACAGGCCGGAGACCAGGGCTTCCAGTTCATCGGAACGGACGGCTTCTCGGGTCAGGCAGGCGAACTGCGGACGAAGTTCGGTGGTGGCAACACCCTTCTCCAGGGTGACACGAACGGAGATGGAGCGGCTGACTTCGCCGTTCTCCTCCAGGGCCAGCAGACCTTGGATAACGGGTCGTTCGTCGTCTGACGTCCAATCACATATTGAGAGGGGCTGCCTGACGGCAGCCCTTTTTTATGTCCGCAAATTAAGCGAAAGCCTGACAGGTTGGCTTGGTGTCGTGCGGTTAGCCTGCCCAAGACCGCTCGCACCTGAAAACTGTGTGCGGTTCTCAAAGGTCAAGAATACGTCTGTGACGGGACGTTCCTCCTGCGCATTGTGCGAGGGACCGTCGAGAACCAGCTTCGTATCTCTCACAACGCCTCCGCTGCGCCGTCGTGCCGTGAGCGAGAGACGACGGTGACCGGGAGTTTCGTAAGGCACTTTCAGGCAGGCAGGGTCATGACGACGCGGAGTCCCGGTCGGTTGTCTTCCAGCGCGAGCGCGCCCTGATGAAGGCGCACCACCGCATTGATGAGACTGAGCCCGAGCCCGAATCCCGGCAGGGACCGCGCCTCCTCCAGGCGGACGAACCGGCCGAGCACGCGCCCGCGCGCGTCTTCCGGAATGCCCGGACCATTGTCGGAGACGATGACCGCAATGCCCGATCCGCGCTCTTCGGCGGTGACACGCACCGTTCCGCCGGCGCCGCCATATTTCACCGCATTGTCGATGAGGTTGGCGAGGGCCTGGCCCACGAGTTCACGATTGCCACGGATCATGAGCCCTTCGGGCGCCTCGATGGCCAGTTCCATCCCCCGCTCGGAGGCCAGCGCCTCATAGAGTTCGCCCACCTCCTGCGCCACGAGGCCGAGGTCGAACCGGGCCATGATCTCCTGCGCGTTTCCGGCCTCCAGCCGCGCGATCATCAGCAGGGCATTGAAGACCCGGATCAGGCCGTCGCTCTCCTCGATGACGCCCTCCATGGCGGCACGCAATTGCTCGGGCGTATCGGCGCCGTGAAGCGCCTCATCCGCGCGGTTGCGCAGCCGGGTCAGCGGCGTCTTGAGATCATGGGCGATATTGTCGGAGACTTCGCGCAGGCCGCGCATCAACTCACCGATACGCTCGAGCATCTCATTGAGATTGCTCGCCAATCGATCGAGTTCGTCGCCGTTTCCGGCGACCGCCAGCCGCCCATCGAGGTCGCCGGCCATGATCCGGCGCGTCGTCTCCGTCATGGCGTCGACCCGCCGGAGGACGCGGCTGGCCACGAACCATCCCCCGACGACGCCGAGGATCACGACCAGGGCCACGGAAGAACCGAAGGTCGTCGCGATGATGGAGCGCAGCCGGTCACGCTCCTCCACGTCGCGTCCGACGACGAGGCGGAAGCCTCCGGGAAGAACGAAGACCTGCAGAATGGCGTGGCGGTCGAGCACGTCGGACTGACCGCTGCGGGCATAGGCGGCCTCGGTCTGGCCCGGCTGGGCCAGGGTTCCATCCGCGAGCGCCCCGACATTGCCGACCACCCGCTCTCCCGCCGCCGTCGTGACCAGATAGAGGGAGGCTCCCGGTTCGCCGGCCCGGCGTTCGACGACGGAGATCAGTCGGCGCAAGCCTCCGGCCTTGTACTGCTCCGACAGGCCGTTGATCTCGGCCTCGATGGTCGACACCATCTGGTCGTCGAGGACTCGGCTCGCATTCCAGGCGACATAGCCCAAAGCCAGGAAGGCGAAAGTCGCGAAGACCACCAGATAGGCGAAGGACAGCTTGAAGGCGGTCGTCCGGAACAGGTTCCGGATGCGCGCGGGCAGAGCATCGGCCTCGCTCACGGCGCGTCGGACGCGCGGGAGGTTTCGTCCGGTCGCAGGATATAGCCGGCACCGCGGATCGTATGGATCAGGGCGGTGTCGAAATCCTTGTCGAGCTTGGCCCGCAGGCGCGAGACATGGACATCGATGACGTTGGTCTGCGGGTCGAAATGGTAGTCCCAGACATGTTCGAGCAGCATCGTGCGGGTCACGACCTGCCCGGCATGGCGCATGAGATATTCGAGCAGCCGGAACTCGCGGGGTTGGAGCAGGATCTCATGCCCGCCGCGGGTGACGCGGTGTGACAGCCGGTCGAGATGCAGGTCCCCCACATGATAGGACGTCGCCTCGGCGGTGCCGGGCGAGGATGCGCGGCGGCGGGCCAACACCTCGGCGCGGGCGAGGAGCTCGGAGAAGGCATAGGGTTTTGGCAGATAGTCGTCGCCACCGGCCCGCAGGCCTTTCACCCGGTCGTCGACCTGCCCGAGCGCCGAGAGGATCAGGATCGGCGTCGTGACCTCCTGCTCGCGCAGGGAGCGAATGAGCGACAATCCGTCAAGCTTCGGCAACATGCGATCAACGATGAGGACATCGTAATCGCCTTCCCGCGCCAGGGCATAGCCATCCAGTCCGTCGACCGCATGGTCCGGCACGTGTCCGGCTTCCTTGAAAGCCTTGACGAGATAGGAGACCGCCTCGCGGTCGTCCTCAATGATGAGAAGGCGCATGGGGCCGGACGATACGTGGTCGGGAATGCGCGGGAAAGCCGCTTGAGCTTGGATCGGCACGAAGCCCCCTCCCCTCTTCTGAGACAGGATGGGAGTGTGCCGGGCCTCGACTTACCGCCCTTTGGCCGGATCATGACCATCCGGTAAGAAAAGCGACACCGAAACGCAAAACACCCGCCTCGGAGGAGGCGGGTGTTTTGGTGTCATCGTTGAGGGGGGATGTTTTCTGTCCTGTGCAGGTCTGGCGGCGACCGACTCTCCCGTGTCTTGAGACACAGTACCATGGGCGCTGGTGTGTTTAACGG